>CP154437.1:1500000-1748019 GCA_039516895.1 Campylobacter coli
TCCAAATTTAAAGAAAAAGAAATCTTACATTTTAACAGCGGTTATCATCTTAATATCTCTTGTATAGCTGCACTTGCAAGCATTCCAAATACACTTTTTTTAGCAGATAAATTCATCCATGCAAGTATGATTGATGGGCTAAAACTTGGCGGAGCAAAATTTTTTCGCTTTCATCATAACGATATGAATCATTTAGAAAATTTAATTCAAAAACATTATGATCATTATGAAAATATCATCATTTTAAGCGAAGCATTATTTAGCATGGATGGTGATTTTTCTGATTTTAATACACTCATCGCCTTTAAAGAAAAATACCCTAAAATCAAACTTTATATCGATGAAGCGCACAGCGTGGGTTGCTTTGATGAGGAGGGCTTGGGACTTGTTAAAGCTTTAAATTTGGAAGAAAAGGTTGATTTTATAGTTTTTACCTTTGGCAAGGCTCTTGCTTCTATGGGTGCTTGTATGATTTGTAATAATCTTTATAAAAGCTTTTTTATCAACAAGGCTAGAGCTTTTATTTATTCTACGGCGCTACCTCCTATCAATATAGCTTGGACAAAATTTATTTTTGAAAAAATGAGCGAGCTAAAAGAAAAAAGAGAAAAACTACAAATCATAGGCAACTTTTTTAAAAATCAACTTATAGAAAAAAATCATCAAATTTTAGGCGATGCTTACATCATCTCCTTGGTTTTAGGAGAAAATCAAAAGGCTATAGACTTAGCAAAAAAACTTGAAACAAATGGCATTTTTGCACCCGCTATAAAAGAACCTACGGTGCCTAAAAATACAGCCAGAATTCGTTTTTCTTTGCATGCAGGACTTAGTAAAGAAGATTTAAAGAAAGTGGTAGAACTTTTATGAAAATAAGTAATTTAATTCAAAATGAAAACTCACAAGAACTTATCTTGGTATTTGGCGGTTTTGCTTCACATCCTAGTCATTTTACACATTTAAAAAGCGATAAAAATGTAGTTTTGGTTTATGATTATGAAAATTTAGACTTTAAATTTGATTTAAACTCTTTTTCTAAAATCACTCTTATAGCTTTTTCTATGGGAGTTTGCGTAGCAAGTAGAGTTTTAAAAGATATAGAGTTTTCGCAAAAAATAGCCATCAATGGCACGAATTTTGGTATAGATAAATTAAAAGGAATTCATCCTGCAATTTTTGCTAAGCAAATTAAAAAATTTGATCTTTCAAGCTTTAAAAAATCTTTATTTAAAGAGCGCGAAAATGAAGCAAAAGATTTTATCTTTAAAGATGAAAAAGATTTAAAAACCGAGCTTGAAAAACTTTTCGAATTTGCCTTAAAAGAGCGTAATGAAAGCTTTATTTGGGATAAAATTTACTCAAGCAATAATGATGAAATTTTTCCTCAAAATGCTTTAAAAAATACTTTTTCAAAACTTATTTTCCTAAATGAACCGCATTTTGCTTTTTTTCATTTTAAAACTTGGGATGAAATTTGAATTTTTTAAAAGCAAAAGATTATCAAAAACACGCAAAAGTGCAAGATTTAATGGGTTTAAAACTTTGTGAAATTTTAAAAAATTTAGAAATTTCGCATTTTAAAAAAGTGTTTGAATTTGGTTGTGGTAGAGGTGAATTTAGCGATAAGCTTTCAAAAATTATCACTTTTGATGAGTATCTAAAAAATGATATTTTAGATTATCCTGACAATCTTAATGTAGAAATTTTTGATATGAATACCCTAGCTACACAGAATTTAAGCAAGCAAAAATTTGATCTTATCACTTCTAATGCAAGTTTGCAATGGCTTGATTTAAAGCAGGTTTTGCCCGCGCTAGCAAATATGCTAAATGAAAAAGGAATTTTACTTCTTTCTACTTTTGGAGAAATGAATTTAAAAGAGATCAAGCAAAGCACAAGCTTGGGTTTAAAATATTTTAGCACAAAAGAACTTGAACAAATTTTCAAACCCTATTTTTCTGATATTAAAATCACAGAAGAAATTGTAAATTTGGAATTTCAAAACGCTTTAGAGGTTTTTAGGCATTTAAAATTAAGCGGAGTAAATTCTTTGGGATTTTATCGCTTAAACAAGCAATTCTTAAAAGAATTTGAAGAAAAATTTCAAAATAAACTCACTTATCATCCTATTTTTATTTTATGCAAAAAAGATACAAAATAAAATTTCTTATGTTATAATACAAAAAATCAAGATTATCCACAAAGGAAAGTACAATGAAAAAGCTCGTGTTATGTTTTATAGTGTTGTTTTTATCTTTAAATTTAAATGCACAAAATTTAAGTGTTTTCGTAGCTTCTTCGGCTTCAAAAGCTATGGAAGAAGTCAAAAATGAATTTTTAAAATCACACCCTAATGACAATATAGATCTTGTTTTTGGTGCTTCAGGAAAGTATTATCAACTTTTGAAACAAGGAAGGGAATTTGATCTATTTTTTTCAGCCGATACAAAATACGCGCAAGCAATTTATGAGGATCAAAACGCTTTAGATAAACCAAAAGTTTATGTTTTAGGTATCTTAGCCCTATATAGCTTAGATGAAAGCTTACTTGAAGGTGGGATAGAAAAGCTAAAAGATAAAGCAAATAAAATTCATCACCTAAGCCTTGCAAATCCAAAGGTTGCTCCTTATGGAGTAGCTGCTAAAGAAGTGCTTGAAAATTTAAATTTAGACAAACTCTTTGAAGATAAAATTGTTTTAGGTGAAAATATCTCCGTGCCTGTTTTACATGTCGATAGCAATAATGCGGATTTGGGTATCGTGGCTTATTCTTTAGTATCTTCTATCAATCATCCTAAAGGCAAAGCTATTTTGATCGATCAAAAATACTTCACCCCTTTAAAACAAAGCTATGTCATCACAAAATACGCTAAAGATAAAAAATTAGCCTTTGAATTTAGCGATTTTATCAGTTCGCAAAAAGCAAAAGAAATCTTTAAAAAATACGGATTTGACACACCTTGAATATCTTAAATGGTAAGATTATAGAGCTTTTAAATGAGGGTGAGATTGTCATCGTTAAGATCAGTATTAAAGAGCAAATTTTTAAAGTTTTAATGCTTGATCTTCATTCTTTACAAGATCTTAAAATAGGTACAAAAATTCAAGTACTTTTTAAAGAACACGAACTTGGCTTTGCTTTGCCTCATTCTATTTTAAGTGTGGAAAATTCATTTCTAGCAAGGATTAAAAGTATTAAAAAGGGCAAAATTCTATATCATATCTTTTTTGACTTTAAGGGTGATGAAATTTCTAGCATTATCACCAAAGAAAAAGCCTTAGAGCTTAAACTCGAAGAAGAACAAGAATGGCTTTGCTTTGTCAAGGAAAACGATATCATTTTAAAGGCTGTTTATGGATAATGATTTTTTACAAACCCTTTATCTTACCTTTAAACTTGCATTTATCACCACCTTTATACTCTTTTTCATCGGAGTATTTTTAGCCTATCTTTTAAGCTTTGTGAAATTTCCTTTTAAAAGCTTGGTGCAAACCTTTGTAGCTTTACCTTTGGTTTTGCCTCCAAGTGTTTTGGGTTTTTATTTACTCATAAGCTTTTCACAAAACAGCTTTTTAGGACAATTTTTAAAAGAATATTTTAACCTTTCTTTGGTTTTTAGCTTTGAAGGTTTGGTATTTGCTTCTTTGATTTTTTCCCTACCCTTTATGGTAAATCCTTTACAAAGTGCTTTTTCATCGATCAATCAAAACCTACTTGATGCTTCTTATACTCTAGGAAAGGGTAAAATTTACACACTTTTTAGAGTGATTTTGCCCAATTCCAAAGTAGGAATTTTTAGTGCTTGTGCGATGAGTTTTGCACACACCATCGGTGAATTTGGAGTGGTGATGATGATAGGTGGACATAAAAAAGGTGAAACTTTAGTCGCAAGTATTGCTATTTATGATGAGCTTGAAGTTTTAAACTATACCTTAGCGCATCAATACGCTTTTACTTTATTTGCGATTTCTTTTACCATACTCTTAAGTCTTTATTTTGTAAATAAAAAAATTGCTTTATAGGCTACTTTATGATAAAAATCGATATAAAACTTCCCATTAACACAGCAAAAGGCAAGAAGCAACTAGAATTAAACACTTGCTTAAAAGCAAATGAAATCACTGCTATTTTTGGAGAAAGCGGTGTGGGAAAAACGACTCTGCTTAAAATCATTGCAGGACTTATAAAACCTGAATTTGGGCGCATAAAAGTAGGAGATGAGCTTTGGCTTGATACCCAAAAAAATATCAATTTAGCCATACAAAAAAGAAAAATCGGCTTTGTTTTTCAAGATTATGCTCTTTTTCCAAATATGAGCGTAAAAGAAAACATTTCCTATGCTGCGACTTCAAAACAAAAAGCAGAAGAGCTTTTAAGCTTAATGAATTTGGAAAATTTAGCCAAAATTTATCCCAAAAATTTAAGTGGCGGACAAGCACAAAGAGTGGCTTTAGCAAGGGCTTTAGCAAGAGAGCCACAAATTTTACTTTTAGATGAGCCTTTGAGTGCATTAGACTTTAAAATGCGATCTTTTTTACAAGATGAACTTGTGAAAATTTTACAACATTTTAAAATCACTACTTTATTAGTAAGTCACGATTTGGCTGAAATTTACAAATTAAGCCATAGAATTTTAGAGCTTAGTGATGGAAAAATCATCAAAGATGCAAGAACAAATGAATTTTTTACCTCATCAAATTTAAGTGCGAAATTGCGTTTAAGTGCAACTTTGCTTGAGATGAAAAAAAGTGATATTTTAGTTATTTTTACTTTGCTTTTAAATCAAGATATCGTTAAAATCACACTTAGCGAAGAGGAATTTTTAAAATCTTATAAAGATATAAAAATCGGCGATACGCTTTTACTTTCTATAAAAGCCTTTAATCCTATCATCGTAGGAAAACTTTAAGAAAGCAAGTCTTTAAATTCCATTTGAAATTCTTTTAAGATTTGATATAAATGAGTAAGATTATAATTATTTTCTTGTTTGATTTTAGCAATAATTGGTAATTTGCGCCCTAAAATTCCCACTAACGAAAACTAGGAATTTTGCGTTTTAATCTTTTTTAATATTTTCAACATTCTTATCAAAAAAATGCTTATATCTTGTTTCAAGCCGCACTTGCTAATTTTGATAATAGCAATAATAAACAAAATTCAATGCCTTAAATTAACCGCAAATTATTCTAAAATTTGCTCCAAATTTGGAGTAATTCTCACTTTTAATTTAAATAAAATAGTTATAATTATTTTCACTGTTTTAAAATTAGCTTAGGGTAAAAACAATGAAAAAAATCGTCGCTAGTCTAACCTGTATTTTGTTTTTGGGTGGGTGTAGCAACAAAACAGCAGGAATGGTGGCGATAGGCGTGATCCATTCGCCTCAAATTGTAGCACTTGGTGCACTTACTGTGGTTACTTCTCCATTTTGGATTTTGGAAAAAATAGAAGAAAATAGCCGTAAAGCCAAGGAGCGAATAGAAAAAGATTCTAGTTTGTCAGTTCCTTTTTATAAGCTTGTAGATTTATGCAATCCTAAATTTAATTTAGAACCAAAAATTACAGATGAGTTTTTGGAAGAGATTAAACACGAGCTTTCTTATTTTAAAGAGCGCGAAAAATATTTTTTACAAATATTAAATAAGTTAAATGATGAAAAAAGCGAAGAATATAAAAAATTCACACAAGAATATGAAAAAAATAGCCAAAAATACATTCTTGCTTATAAAAAGGTTTTTGCAAGTGAAAATGATGCTTGGCTTAAATACTCGTTTAATGAAATGGATAAAAAAAGATTGTATGCTTTTTATAAATCTTATGAGTATCATCCTTTTATTGAAAATGCTAAAATATTAAATGAGAATAAAGTTTTTGCTGTAAGTGATAGAGAATTTGATGATTTTTATTTTGATGATGAATTTTTAGTGAAAAGTGAAAATGAAGTTTTAGAAAAACTCGGCCAAGAACACATTAAAGAATATAAAAAATTTAAAGAAAAAATTTTTAAAGATTCTAAAAAAGTCAATCAAAATGAAATTGCTTTAAATGATTTTATGATATTTTTTCAAATCGAAAATGAGAAATTTAAACCCATTTTAGGCTATGTTTCTTATAAACTTGTAAATGATCCTGAAATACATTGCACTTTTATTAATGGAAAAATGTAAATCTTGTTTTTACATTTATAATTTTACCTTATCTATACTTTATTTAGTTATTTAAATTTACATATTAAGCTTAAATATATCATATAATTGTAAAAAATTTATTATAATATAGCAAAATTAAGGAGAAATCATGCCTTTTGTTAATATTAGAATCACAAAAGAAAATGGCGAACCTACACTCAAGCAAAAGCAAGAATTGATTGAAGGTGTTACAGATTTACTTGCTAAGGTTTTAAACAAAAATAAAGCTTCTACTGTTGTAATTATCGATGAAATTGAAATGGATAATTATGGTTTAGGCGGAAAAACTATCACTGAAGTAAGAAAAGAGCAGAAAAAAAGCTAGTTTTCTTTGCAGTTAGTGATCAAAGCCTATTTGCTTTTACCTATATTCTGCTTTAAATTTAAAGCAGAACTTTATAGCTGAAGTTAGTTTCGCAAAGTGCTTATTTTTATAGGCAAAAGCACAAGAAAGCTAAATATCAAACAAAACCCACAAAAGATAAACATCCAAAAATAACCATCTAAAAATTTTAACAAATAAGCAAAAAGAAAAGAAAAAATAGCTTGAAAAATTCCAAAAGCAAGGGTTAGAAAACTTGAGCTTGTAGGAAAATGTTTTTTAGAAACAATTTTTAATGCTAGGGCATTAGTAAGTGTTACATTGCCTGTTGTTGTAAAGCCCATAACAAAAATACTAAAGTTAAGCCAAAACAAATCACTGGCAAAAGCTGCGATAAAACAAGATAAGGCTTTGAAAAATAATATTACAATGTGTGCATTTTTTATCCCGATTCTATCAGCTAAAATTCCACTACCTATACTTCCTAAGACTGCTCCTATACCAAAAAAAGCCCAAGATGAGCCAGCAAGTAGGGTTGAAAATTTTAAGTCTCTTACAAGATAATCAACCCAAAAAAGTGTATGAGGTAAATATCCTATGGCATTAAGAATATATGAAATAATAAGAAGCCATAATCCATAAGGAATTTTAAATTTATTATCTTTATGTATTGTTTGTTTAGATCTTTTAAGTGTTCTAAGTGAAAAAAGACTTAAGATGAAAGCGCAAAAAACCACACTACCTAAAACAATCCAAACCAAATCGATATTGATATTAGCGATAAATGGTAAAGTAAAGCCACTAACAACAGCACCAAGTCCTATACCGCTAAATACAAAACCCCCTATACGCCCCCTAAAACGTTCTTTAACATAAGGCAAAGAAAGTGGTGCAGCAAGTATCATCAAAGAAGCGCTTGCCACACCAGCAAAAAATCTCCATAGCCACGCCCATATAAAAGGTAGACTTTCCATCATGCAAGCAAAAAAACTTAAAGAGATTATTAAAAAACTTAGTTTTGCAATATTTTCAAGACTTATAAATTTTCTTAAGAAGTTAATGAAAAAACTACCAAAAATATACCCAACTAAAACTGCAATACCCAGCTGAATGCTTTGATTTTCATTCAATCTGCCGGATATTATCATAATAGGGATTAAAACAACATATCCAAATCTTGCCAAACCATTTGCCACAAAGGTTGAAAGAAAACAAATAATAATGCGCAAGATCATGCTTGTGTCCTTTTGATAAGAGAATCTACAGCTTTATTTGAATCGCAAAGAAATGTGGAGGCAATGTGAGGGCGAGGCAAAATAAAAGTATAAAATTTAATTCCCTCTGTAGGTAATCCCAAAATAAATAACCTATCAATAGTTTTATTATCTTTATTAATAGAACAAAAGTTTTCGTCAATTTTCAAACATTCTAGTTCTAAATTTCCATAATGAAATTTTGTAGCTAAATTATTAGCGATAAGAGATTGAAAAAGTGCATTATCATTAATTTTAATTTCGTTAATTCTTGCGTCAATTAATCTATTTACACAATAAGAATTGTTAAATGAGTCAACTAGTTGAAATTGCGTATTTTCTATATGTTTTATTGTAACATCACGTAAAACATCACAAGCTGGCTTAATTGGGCTTTTTAAATTGCCCAAACGAGCTTCTTTTATATCATTTTCTAAATAAGTAATTAATTGGGAGTAAAAATCTTGCTTATCTATGATTTTTTGCAATGGATTAACCAAAGAATAGAAATTAAACTGATCGTATTTGGGAATATATTTATCAAGTACACTTTGTGTATCAATTTGCAAGATATTCATTTCTAAACAAAAAAGAATCTTCTTGTGATTTTAAATCAATATATGTATAACTATACACATATTCCATTTCTTTGACAATAAGTGGCAAGATTTGAGTAATTGCTCTTGCCATAAGTGGCAAATTTGAAACAAACCTTTCTAAAATACTTAACCCTCTAAGACCAAAACCAATTATTCCAACTCTTAACATTTATTTTCCTTTTTTCTTATGATTTTATAGTATGCATTATTTGCATATTATAAAAATAACAAAATTTGCAAATTTTTAACTCAATTGTAAAAAATTTCTCTAACAATGTTACATTATTAATCATTTAAATGAATATTTATAAATCTGACAATATTGCTAATATATTAAGACTTATATTAACCAAAATAAAGACTTGTATAAAAAATTTATTATTTTTAGAATTTATTAGTATTTAATTGTAACCATTAAAACAATCCATTGATTAAATATAACTCACTTTATCATTCATTTACTATTTATGAAAATTTATATGCTAGTTTTTTGCTTATTATTTTATAGCTAAAAATTGAGGTATGCAAAATGAGAAAAAGTATGATTAGTTTTTTGGAAAAAAAGGCCAAAAATGAAAAAATAACTATGGTGAGTGCGTATGATTATCATAGTGCAAGAATTTTAGACAATAGCGATATAGATATTATATTGGTTGGAGATTCATTAGCTATGACAGTGCTTGGTATGCAAGATACTTTAAGTGTTGCTATGGATGAAATGTTGATTTTTACCAAAGCTGTTTCTCGCGGAGCTAAAAAGTCTTTCGTACTTGCTGATATGCCTTTTATGTCTTATCAAAGTTCAGATCGTGACGCTATCTTAAATGCCTCAAGATTTATCAAAGAAAGCCATGCAAATGGGGTAAAAGTGGAAGGGGGTATAGAAATCGCAAGTAAGATTAAATTGATTTCCCAATCAGGAATACCCGTCGTTGCTCACCTAGGACTAACCCCGCAAGCTGTAAATATACTAGGTGGATATAGGGTTCAAGGTAAAGATTTACAATCGGCTCAAAAAATCATAGATGATGCAAAAGCTGTGCAAGATTCGGGTGCTTGTATGTTAGTTTTAGAATGCGTGCCTGTAAAATTAGCACAAAAAATAAGCTCTATTTTAGAAATTCCAACAATCGGCATAGGCTCAGGTAAATACTGCGATGGACAAGTTTTAGTTTATCATGATCTTTTGGGTTTAAATAAAGATTTTAAAGCAAAATTTGTAAAGCATTTTGATAAAATTGACCCTCAAGTAGGAGTTGAAAAATATAGAGATGAAGTTAAAAGCGGTATTTTTCCTTCCCAAGAGCACAGCTTTGATTATTTAGATGATGAATTATTAGATAAATTATACTAAGGATACAAATATGGAAGTCATTACTTCTGTCAAAGAAGCAAAACAAATTGCAAAAAATTGGAAATCACATAATCTTAGTATAGGCTATGTTCCAACCATGGGTTTTTTGCACGATGGGCATTTAAGTTTAATCAAAAATGCCAAAACACAAGATAAAGTTATAGTAAGTATCTTTGTAAATCCTATGCAATTTGGGCCTAATGAAGATTTTTCTAGTTATCCAAGAGATTTAGAACGCGACATTAAAATGTGTCAAGATAATGGCGTTGATATGGTTTTTATCCCCGATGCAGCTCAAATGTATCTTAAGAATTTTAGCACCTATGTGGATATGAACACGATCACGGATAAGCTTTGTGGAGCTAAAAGACCAGGGCATTTTAGAGGCGTTTGCACAGTTTTGGCTAAATTTTTTAATATCCTAAACCCTGACATAGTCTATATGGGGCAAAAAGACGCGCAGCAATGCATAGTCGTTAGACATATGGTTGATGATTTAAATTTTGATTTAAAAATTCAAATTTGCCCTATCATTAGAGAAGAAGATGGCTTAGCTAAAAGCTCTAGAAATGTATATCTTAGTAAAGAAGAAAGAAAAGCGTCACTAGCTATATCTCAAAGCATTTTTTTAGCTGAAAAATTAGTCCAAGAAGGAGAAAAAGATACTTCCAAAATTATCCAAGCTATGAAAGATATTTTAGAAAAAGAAAAATTAATCAAAATCGATTATATAGAATTAGTTGATTTTAACACTATGGAAAATATTGAAAATATCGCCGATAATGTTTTAGGAGCAGTGGCTGCTTTTGTTGGAAAAACAAGACTCATTGATAATTTTTTAGTACAAGGATTAAAATGAACATTACTTTACTCAAATCAAAAATACACCGCGCAAGCGTAACAGAAGCTAGGCTTGATTATGTAGGAAGTATAAGTATAGATGAAAAATTATTGCAAGCTAGTGGAATTTTAGAATACGAAAAAGTTCAAGTAGTCAATGTCAATAATGGCGCTAGATTTGAAACCTACACCATCGCTACGCAAGAAGAAGGGGTTGTATGCCTAAATGGCGCTGCGGCTCGTCTTGCTGAAGTAGGAGATAAAATTATCATCATGTCTTATGCTGATTTTAACGAAGAAGAAGCAAAAACATTTAAACCAAAAGTTGTCTTTGTAGATGAAAATAACACTGCTACAAAAATAACAAATTATGAAAAACACGGAGCTATTTTCTAATATCTAACTATTTTTGTAATTTTTTCTATCTTAGATAAATTCATTTATCTAAGATAAGTAAAAAATGATTTTTATATCTTTTAATTTATTATTTTTGCTTATCTTAACTTCTAGTTTTTAAACCACATCTTTTTTCATTAAAAAATTTTTTAAATTTTGCTCCTCTTTAATAACCTTGTTTTCTCTTATAAGTTCAAAACCATTTTTTAAGAAAAAATCTTTAGCGCTTAAGGATGCGAAGGTATAAATTTCATTATGTAAATAAGTTTTTAAAATAAAATCAAGTAAATTTTGTGCTAAACCCTGTCTAACAAAATCAGGATGAGTAAAAAGCAAATCGAGCAATTGCTGCTCTTTTTTAACACTTATAAAACTTGCGATTTCCCCTCTTTTTTCATAGAGAAAAATTTCATCATATTTAAATTTTTCTTCCCATTGCCGTCTATCAATTTTAATCCAAGCACGAATTTGATCTTTTGTATAATCCTTAGCACAAAGCGTTATTACGCTTTGTTCAAAAAGCGACAAACAAGCATTTAAATCTTTAATATCAGCTTTTCTTATCAAGAACTTTTCTCAATGCTAAACTTGCTAAAGCTAAACCAAAAGATGCAGTCACACCCATAAAAGATCCAAGATCTTTACAATGCGCTTCCTCATCTGAAAAAACCACATCAAAATTTCCTTTAAAACCTGATTTTCTAAGCTCGTAACGAAATTTTTTTGCTAAAGCATCTCCGTGGGTTTTAAATATACTTGTAGTTTTTATACGCGTAGGATCAAGCTTTCTAGCCCCACCCGTAGAAGAGATAAAAATTTGACGCTTAAAATCGATCAAATTAGCAAGTGCTACTTTTGCAGGGATATCATCAATCGCATCGACGATTAAATCAAATTCACTTAAATCAAAATTTGCTAAAAATTCATTGTCTATTTTACTTACTATACCCTTAGCATTGTAAATTCTAGCAAAAACCTTAGCTTTTTCTTCGCCTAAATTTTCACTATGAATTTGGCGGTTTTGATTGGTGATTTCAAATTTATCCGCATCGATTAAAGTAAGATTTTGAAAACCGCTACGATAAAGTGCATCAACGCACATCCCACCTACTCCGCCAAGTCCACATACAAGCACTTTGGTTTGTGAAATTTTATCGAAATTTTCCTCGCTTACTAGCCATTTTATACGCGTAAATCTATCATTCATTATTTGCCTTTAACCATTTTTTAACTTTTTTCATTTTGTCATAAGCGCTTAAATCAAGCATTATAGGAGTTATAGTCACATAACCTTTTTTTAATAAAGCTATATCGCTATCTTTTTCATCTTCAAAATCCAAATTTGCTGCTGCTAGCCAATAATACTCCATCCCACGTGGATTGATATTTGAATGCGCCTCAAAATTATACACTCGCTTGCCTGCTTTACAAATTTTAATGCCTTTTATATTAGATTTTGCTGGAAAATTAATATTTAAAAATTCTTTTTTTCCTAAAGGAAAGCCTTTATCAAAGATATTTTGAACGATTTTTTTAGTAACTTTTAAAGCATTTTTAAAATCAAGCTCTTTTTCACTTTTTTTATAAAATTGCGAAAGAGCTATAGCAGGAATTCCTTGTAAAACTGCTTCCATAGCACCCGCGCAAGTACCTGAATATGTGATATCTTCACCCACATTTGCACCCTTGTTAATCCCACTTATTACAAGATCAGGCAAACGCGTTTTATAAAGCGCATGAAGAGCAAGATAAACACAATCTGCAGGAGTTCCATCATCAAGCTTGTAAAATCTTTTTCCTACTTTGATAAAACGCAAAGGTTTTGTAAGAGTTATGGAATGCGAACAAGCTGATTTTTCAGTAACAGGTGCAACTATGGTAATTTTTGCTTTAAATTCTTTTTTTAACATTTTAATGAGTTTTTTAAGCCCTTCGCTTTCAAAACCATCATCATTGGTAATAAGAATTTCTTTCATTACTCTTCCTTGCAAAAGATAAATTTGGATTGTAGCATATTTTTTTAAAAGCTTTGTAATATTAATTTTTGATTTTAAAATATTAATTTTATGCTATTTTTAATTATATTTTTATTTAATATTTATTAATATTATTACATAATAAATTGTAAAAAATTAGGAGGGTGGAGCATGTTTGACTTTTTTAAACCAAAAGCAAAAGCTATAAAATTTCCTAAAGACGAAATTTTACTTAGATACTACAAGATGAGAACTTGGAGTTTAAGTGGGGTTTTTATAGGATATATGGGGTATTATCTTGTACGCAATAATATCACTCTTGCAACCCCATTTATACAAAATCAACTCGAACTTAGCAAATCAGACATTGGGACAATCACGGGTTCTATGCTTATAGCTTATGGAATTAGCAAAGGTGCTATGAGTGTACTTAGCGACAAGGCTGATCCTAAAAAATATATGGCTTTAGGGCTCATTTTGTGTGCTCTTATAAATGTTTTATTGGGTTTTTCAAATTCTTTTTATGCTTATGTAGGCTTTGTCATCGCACTTGGAGTGTTTCAAGGTATGGGTGTTGGTCCTTCTTTTATCACTTTAGCAAATTGGTATCCTAAAAAAGAGCGGGGAATTTATACAGCTATTTGGAATATCTCGCACAATTTAGGAGGAGGTATAATCGCTCCTATAGTATCACTTTCTGGATTCGCTTTAGCAGCATTTTTAGGCGTAAGCTTGGCAGATTTTAATGAAACGCATTGGCATATCAATCATTTTTATGTTCCTGCTCTTTGTGCAATTTTAATCAGTGTTTATGTGCTTTATGCAGTCAAAGGAAGTCCTAAAAATGAAGGTTTGGTTGATATTAGCGAAATCAACGAAATGAGGGGTATTAAAACCGAAGAAATTAAAGCTGTAGAAAGTCCAAATTTAAGCAGTCTTGAAATTTTTTATCATTATGTCCTTAAAAATAAAAATGCTTGGTATGTAGCTTGGATGGATACCTTTGTTTATATGGTACGTTTTGGGCTTATTTCTTGGCTTCCTATCTATCTTCTTGAAACAAAGGGTTTTAGCAAAGAACAAATGGGTGTTGCATTTTGGCTTTTTGAGTGGGCAGCCATACCTTCTACCTTACTTGCAGGATATATTTCAGATAAAATCTTTAAAGGCTATAGAATGCCTCCTGCTATTGGTGCTATGGCAATCATTTTCTTTATGATTATCGGATATTTTAGCTCAAGCAATCTTTATATGGTTATTTTCTTTGCGGCTATGGCAGGATGTTTGATCTATATACCACAATTTTTAGCAAGTGTTCAAACTATGGAAGTTGTTCCTGCTTTTGCCGTAGGATCTTGTGTAGGACTTCGTGGCTTTATGAGTTATGTAGTAGGTGCCTCACTTGGAACGAAGGCTATTGGTTGGGCTGTGGATTATTATGGTAGTTGGAATGCCGGACTTATAATGCTTCTAAGTGCTTGCGTACTTTGCATACTTTGTTCTGCCTTATGTCATTTTGGCGCTAAGAAAAAATATGCATAAAAAACCGTAATCAATTTACGGTTTTTAAATCATTTTCATACATTTTTATAAGTACAAGATTTAATGAAAGAATTAAAAGTCGCGTTGATGTAGCAAAATAAATTAAAATATATGTTAATATATCAAAACCTAAAACAAGGAGGATATATGCAAAAAATAAAATTAAGCTTCATGTTTTTGATTGTAACAATCATTTTTTCAGCTTGCTCTTCAAAAGAACAACAAATCAACCCCTTAGGAAGATCCTATGGTAAATTTAGCGATAATGATCCTTTAAGACTTGGCTCAAAACCCACACCCCCTGTTAAACAAAACACACCAAGCTTAGTGGAAGGTAAAAAATTTCCTGCCATACCGCTTGTCCCACCTGTAATCACTCCTAATACTTTCAAAGGAGATAACGCCGTCAAAGGACCTTTGCCAAGGCTAAAATCTCCAAATGAATTTGCTTCAAATGCTTTATACGAAAACACAGGTATGGTAAGTGATTTTGTCACTATTATGAATCCTAATGGAGCATCTTTAACAATCTGGGCTTTAAATCCTGGCAATTGGATATGGGGATATAGTTTATTTGCTAGTAGACCTTTTGGAGATGCAAGAGCTTGGCAGCTCATTGAATTTCCAAACAATACTGTAATGATTAAAAATGCAAAAACATTTACTTGCTTAAATGCCTATAGAAATGGCATCGTTCATTATCCTTGCGATCAAACAAACTTCGCGCAGTTTTGGAGACTTTACCCGATGACTAATGGTGCTTATCAAATTCAAAATTTTGCCACTCAACAATGTATACAAACACCTGTTTCAAATGTAATGGAAGAATTTAATTTGAGCTTTTACAATATTTACTTAACCGATTGTTTAAAAGAAAAAGAAAAGAATTTGGATAGACAATGGTATATAGGTGCTCCTATTTAATTTTTTCGCTATGAAAGGAAGATAATGAAAAAAATAGTATTTTTGATTTTAAGTTTTAATGTATTATTTGCCGCTTTAGAAAATTACAATACCGGAACTTGGAATTTGCAAGGCTCATCGGCTGCAACTGAAAGCAAATGGAATGTTAGCATAAGACAACTCATAACCGGCGCAAATCCTATGGATGTTTTAGCTGTTCAAGAAGCAGGAGTTTTACCTAGCACAGCTATGATGACTCCTAGGCAAGTGCAACCTGTGGGCGTGGGTATTCCTATACATGAATATATATGGAATTTAGGCTCTGTATCAAGACCTAGCTCTGTTTATATATATTATTCTAGAGTAGATGTAGGAGCAAATCGTGTGAATTTAGCTATCGTTAGCAGGATGCAAGCGGATGAAGTTTTTGTTTTGCCTCCTCCAACAGTTGCTTCAAGACCTATTATAGGCATACGCATAGGCAATGATGCTTTTTTCAATATACACGCTCTAGCAAGTGGGGGAAATGACGCAGGAGCCATTGTAGCTGCTGTGGATATGTTTTTTAGAAATAGACCTGAAATCAATTGGATGATTTTAGGCGATTTTAATAGAGAATCAGGCGCCTTAGTAACCTTGCTAGATCCTGACTTAAGAGCGCGCACTCGCGTAGTTGTTCCGCCTTCTTCTACGCAAACGGGTGGAAGAACGATTGATTATGCTATCACTGGAAATTCCAACACTGCAGCTTTATACAACCCACCACCGATAGTTGCGATTTTAGCTTTAGCAGGACTAAGAACCTTTTTAGCTTCGGATCATTTTCCTGTAAATTTTAGAAGACCTTAGGAGTTTAACATGAAAAAATTTTTTATTTTATTTTTTGCCCTTTTAAGCTTTTTAAAAGCAGGACCTAGCTTAGATGAACTAGAAGACTTTACCCCTATGTTTGCTATAAGATCTTTAGAAACAGGAATTTCTTTAAGTCCTTTTAGAAAAACTTCAAAAAGATTAGAAGATCAAAATTGGTTTTTAAAAGAAATTGTACCAAGCGAAGAACTAAAAGCTAAGGATATGCACGCAAAAGATTTGCCTTTTGGTTATGTTCAATTTGTAAGTCCTAAGGGCGATGATATATGCTTAGCTGTTTTAAGTGAAAAAAGTTTTGGCACAAAATCTTGCAAACAAGATTTACAAGATAAAAAAATGCAAACTATCTTTTCTATCATACCGATGACAAATGGTTCTATACAAATTAGATCTTTAATCAATGGCGGCAATCAATGCATGAGCACTTTTCCTGACTCTAGCATCGCCATAGAAAATCGCTTTGGTTTAGGAGGATGCCTTTTGGATCGTTCTATCGTAACTGAACTAAGCAAACTTTTCTTTTTCTCTCCTGCTATAATCGAAGCAAGTGTGATCTACTGATACTTTTCTAATAAAACCAAGCTTTCATGGCTTGGTTTATAATAAGTTTTATATGTTAAAATACACTTTTTATTTCTAGCAATTTTAAAAATCTTAGTAAAAATTTGACCACTCGCTAAAAAAGCTAAAACAATACTTTATAAATCTTTAATTCAACTCAAGGATTTAATAAAATCAAACTCATTGCCATTACAGCCATTCCTAAAACAAGCCCATAAAGACTATCGTGGGCTTTATCATAAGTTTTTGCTGCAGGCAATAACTCATCAAAAGAGATAAACACCATGATCCCAGCCACTACAGCAAAGGTGATGGCTAAAGTAAGCTCATTCATGATAGGCAAGATCAAAAACGCTCCCACAATCGCTCCCATAGGCTCGGCTATACCCGAAAGTGCCGAGTAAATAAAAGCTTTTTTCTTATCTTTTGTAGCATGATAAATTGGCAAAGAAACCGCCATTCCTTCAGGGATATTGTGTATAGCCACAGCTACGGCGATAGCCACACCAAAGCTAAGATTATCAAGGCTTGAGATAAAAGTTGCAAAACCCTCGGGAAAATTATGTATCGCTATGGCAAGCGCAGTAAATATACCCGTTCTTTTCAATGCCTTTACATTGATCTTTTTTAAAGGCTCGCCTGCATGAAAAGCGGGTGCTTTTTCATTTTTTTGAGGCAAAGGGCAAATTTTAAGCTCGCTTAGATCTTCTTTAGGATCGTGAGGATTGACATCTTCAGGGATAAATTTATCGATAATGGCTGATAAAAAAATTCCGCCGAAAAAACATAAAAGCGCTAAAAGCTCTCCATAACCTGAATGATAATATTTTTTAAAATCCACAAAAGCAGAAGGTAAAATTTCCATAAAAGAGATATATATCATCACTCCAGCAGAAAAACCAAGTCCAAAAGAAAGAATTCTAAGATTGTCATTTCTACTAAAAAATGCTATCACAGAACCAATAGCGGTTGAAAGTCCGGCAAGGATGGTCAAAGCCATCGCTACTAAAATTTGATCTAATGTAAATTCCATAAAAACATTATAGCAAAAAATAATTAAATAAATTTTATCTAATGATAATTTTTATCAATAATATTTGATTTAAAAAATAAAAACTGACAAATAATAAGTGAAATTTAGATATTATGTTATTTTTAAAAATTTATAAAGAGTAACAATGAAAAATCTTTTAGTATGCGCCTTAGAACCTTCGGCAAACCTACATTTAAAAGAAGTTTTAAAAGCCTATAAAGAAGAATTTGGCGAATTTAAAATTTATGGAATTTATGATGAAAATTTATGCAAAGAATTTGCCTTAAATTCTAAGCCACTTTATAGCTCGCATGAATTTAGCGCTATGGGTTTTATAGAAATTTTGCCTTTGATTTTTAAAGCAAAAAGAGCGATTAAAGAATTAGTAAATTTGACTTTAAGCCAAACAATGGACGCGGTTTTATGTATCGATTCTCCCGCTTTTAATATCCCTTTTGCCAAGGCTTTAAAAAAAGCAAATTCAAAAACAAAAAGAATTTATTATATCTTGCCTCAAGTTTGGGCTTGGAAAAAAGGGCGTATTCCTGTTATAGAGAACCATTTTGATGTTTTAGCCTCTATCTTGCCTTTTGATGAGCAATTTTTTAGTAAAAGCATATATGTAGGACATCCTCTTTTAGATGAAATTAAAGATTTTAAAAATGAAAACGATATTAAAATTTTACTTAACAAAAATGAAAGCGAAAAGACTATAGCATTTTTACCAGGCTCAAGACGCAGTGAAATCAAGCGTTTAATGCCTGTTTTTAGAGAATTATCACGCAAATTTGAAGGAGAAAAAATCCTTTGCGTGCCACCTTTTAATCTCGAAAGATTAGAAATTTATGGCGATATAAAGGATTTTAAAATACAAAGCAATACACCTCAAGTGCTTAAAAAAGCTGATTTTGCTTTTATTTGCAGTGGAACTGCTACCCTAGAAGCAGCTTTGGTAGGAACTCCTTTTGTGCTGGCTTATAAAGCAAAGGCTATTGATATATTTATCGCAAGGCTTTTTGTAAAATTAAAACACATTGGACTTGCAAATATTTTTTGTGATTTTGCTGGAAAAGAAGCTTTAAATCCTGAATTTTTACAAGAACAAGTCAATGTTTTAAACCTTTATGAAGCTTATAATAAATATGATTATAAGGCATTTTTTGATAAAGTGCATTTTCTAAAAGAATATTTAAAATTTGGAAGTGCGAAAAATCTCGCTAAAATATTAAATCAATAACAATTAAGGATATATAATGAAAAAAGAACCGATGAGCCAATTTGGCTATGATAAATTAAGCGCTGAATTAAAAGATTTAAAAGACAACCAACGCCCTGCTGTTGTGATAGAAATCGACACCGCAAGAAGTCATGGTGACTTAAAAGAAAATGCAGAATACCACGCTGCAAGAGAAAAACAAGCCTTGATAGAAAGTCGTATCGCAGAACTTAGCGATTTAATCGCAAGAGCACAGATAATCGACCCTTCAAGTTATGAACACGATAGCGTTAAATTTGGATCTTCTGTGGTGATTATGGACTTAGATACCGAAAAAGAAAGTAAATATACTCTAGTAGGTATTTGTGAAGGAGATTTAGATAAGGGTTATATTTCTATTGCTTCGCCTATTGCAAAAGCTATGCTTGGCAAAAAAGAAGGAGATGAATTTAAAGTGCGTTTGCCAAAAGGAGAAAGCGAATTTGAAATCATTTCTATCAGCTATGAACCTTTAAAATTTTAAGGATAGAACATTTTATTACAAAATGGAGCGATTTTAATCGCAGATGCTCATGAAAATGATAAAAGAAGAGGTTTTTGGGAGTTTTTACAAGCTTTAAAAAAAGGCGAAATTACCACACCTCAACTCATTTTAATGGGGGATATTTTTGATTTACTTATAGGTGAAATCTCTGCTACGCATGAATTTGCAAAACCCTATATTAAACTTCTTGAAGAACTCGCTTTAAAAATGGAAATTATTTATCTTGAGGGAAATCATGATTTTAATCTTGCCCGTTTTTTTCAAAGGGTTAAAATTTTTAGCCTACAAGAACAACCTTTAAAACTTAATTTGCATACAAGTAAAGGTAAAAATACCGATTTTAAAAATTCTTTTATAACTTTAGCTCACGGAGATATTTTTCTATCTCCGTGTTTGCAATTTATCCTTAAAAGCTTAAGAAATCATTACTTGCTAGTCTTTTTAAATTTTTTAAATCAAATAAGTTCAAATTCTATTTCAAATAAAATTCTTAAAAACCAAAACAAAAAAAATCTTTTTTATAAAATTGAAAATTTTAAAAATTTAGCCAAAGAAAGATATAAAAAATATGGAAATTTAGGCTTTTGGGTATGCGAAGGGCACTATCATCAAAATCTAATATTAGATGAAAAAGATATTAAATATTTCAACTTAGCTAGTTTTGCATATGAGAGAAGTTTTTTTGTAGTAGAATGCTATCAAGAAATCAAATTTCGAGAACAGAAATTGAGGGGTCAAAATGTTTGATGAAAATATCGTGAAAACGGGTTCAAATGAAATGGAGCTTGTTGATTTCCGTATCTTTAAGCAAGGACACGATAAAGTCTATGAGGGAATTTATGGGGTGAATGTCTCTAAAGTTAGAGAAATTATCAAAATTCCAAGCCTCACAGAACTTCCGGGAGTGCCTGATTACATCGAAGGAATTTTCGATCTTCGAGGTGTGGTTATACCGGTAGTAAATCTTGCTAAATGGATGCAAATCACCGAGCCAGAAAGCACTATGCTAAAACCTAGAGTTATCATTACTGAATTTAGCAATATTCTTATAGGCTTTATAGTTCATGAAGCTAAAAGAATTCGCCGTATCAATTGGAAAGATATAGAGCCAGCTACTTTCTCTACAGGCTCAGGTGCTTTAGATAAAGGAAAAATTACAGGTGTCACTCGTATAGAAAACGATGAAGTTCTTTTGATACTTGATTTAGAAAGTGTTGTTGAAGATTTAGGAATTTATTCTCCTAAAACCGATATAGATTTTAGTAAAATTGAAAAATTCAGCGGATCAGCACTTATTTTAGATGATAGTATGACAGCTAGAAAACGCGTTAAAGAAATGATGCAACAAATGGGCTTCCAAGTAATTGAGGTTAAAGATGGAGTTGAAGGTTTAAATAAGCTTGAAGAACTCAGTCAAATTTATGGAGAAAATTTAAGCTCAATATTAAAAATTATTGTCAGTGATGTTGAAATGCCTCAAATGGACGGATTCCATTTTGCTGCACGTATCAAAGAAGATGCAAGATTTAAAGATATTCCTATAGTCTTTAACTCATCCTTATCTAATGAATTTATGAATGAAAAAGGTGTTCACGAAGCCGGTGGTGAAAGCTATTTGGTTAAATTTAATGCAAGTGATTTCTTCAATGAGATTGCTAAAGTCATCAAAAAACACCAATCTCAAGAACAGGGGTAAAATATGGAAGATATGCAAGAAATACTTGAAGACTTTTTGGTTGAAGCTTTTGAGCTAGTTGAGCAAATCGACCATGATTTAGTGGAACTTGAAACAAATCCAGAAGACTTAGAATTATTAAACAGAATTTTCCGTGTAGCACACACTGTAAAAGGTTCTTCAAGCTTTTTAAATTTTGATGTTTTAACAAAATTAACACATCACATGGAAGATGTTTTAAATAAAGCAAGACATGGGGAATTAAAAATCACTCCAGATATCATGGATGTTGTTTTGGAATCCATCGATAGAATGAAAACCTTGCTTAACTCTATACGTGATAATGGCAATGATACAGCCATAGAAATGGATATAGGACCAATTTGTGCCAGATTAACAGCTATATCAGAAGGAGAATCTCCAAGCAGCGCTAAATTAAACGAAACTCCTGTAGAAACTCCTCAAAAAGAAGAACCAGCTCCTGCACCAGAACCTGAAGTCGATGTTAATCAATTAAGTGATTCTGAAGTTGAAGCTGAAATAGAAAGATTATTAAAAGCTAGGAAGGCAGAAGATCAAGCACGCCGTGCCCAGAAAAAACAAAATGCCGCATCACCTACAAACTCTAAACCAGCAGCAAGTACACCAAAAGCTGAAAATACAGAGAAAAAGGTTCCTGCTAGTGGAGGCGGTGGAGGCGGTATGGATCAAACCATACGCGTTGAAGTAAAAAGATTAGATCATCTAATGAACCTCATCGGTGAGCTTGTTTTGGGTAAAAACCGCTTGCTTAAAATTTATGATGATGTCGAAGAACGCTATGAGGGTGAAAAATTCCTTGAAGAATTAAATCAAGTTGTAAGCCAATTAAGCATCATTACAACAGATGTTCAACTTGCAGTTATGAAAACTAGAATGCAGCCTATTGCAAAAGTTTTCAATAAATTCCCAAGAGTTGTGCGTGATTTGAGCCGTGAACTTGGCAAACACATAGAACTTGAAATTACAGGTGAAGAAACCGAACTTGATAAATCTATTGTCGAAGAAATTGGCGATCCTATCATGCATATGATTAGAAACTCGTGTGATCACGGTATTGAAGATCCAGCAACGCGTGCTGCTAATGGAAAACCTGAAAAAGGTATAGTACAACTTAAAGCTTATAACGAAGGAAATCATATCGTTGTAGAAATTACCGATGATGGTAAGGGACTTGATGCAAATGGCCTAAAAGCTAAAGCTATAGAAAAGAATTTGATTACCGAAAGAGAAGCGGATCAAATGACTGATAAAGAAGCTTTTGCTTTGATTTTTAAACCAGGTTTTTCAACTGCAACAAAAGTTACAAATGTTTCGGGACGTGGCGTTGGAATGGATGTTGTTAAAACTAATATTGAAAAACTCAACGGAGTGATTGAAATCGATAGTGAATTAGGCAAAGGAAGTTCATTTAAACTTAAAATTCCTCTTACCTTAGCTATTATTCAATCTTTACTTGTTGGAACTCAAGAAGAATACTATGCAATTCCTCTTGCAAGTGTACTTGAAACAGTTAGAGTGCCAATTGATGATATTTATACTATCGAAGGTAAAAATGTATTGCGCCTTAGAGATGAAGTGCTTTCTCTTGTAAGACTATCTGATGTCTTTGGAGTTAAACAAGTGCTTGAAAGTGGAGATCAAACCTATGTTGTAGTTATTGGCGTGGCAGAAAGTAAACTGGGTATTATTGTTGATACTCTTATAGGACAAGAAGAAATTGTTATTAAATCTATGGGTGATTATTTGCAAAATATTCAAGGTATAGCGGGTGCTACTATCCGCGGTGATGGTAGAGTAACACTTATCATAGATGTGGGCGCTATGATGGATATGGCAAAAGAAATAAAAGTTGACATCAAAGCTCAACTTGAATCAAGTGCTAAAAAACCAAAAGAAAAACCAAGTGATTATAAGGTTTTAATTGTCGATGATTCTAAAATGGATAGAACCTTAATGCAAAAAGCCTTAGAGCCACTAGGAGTTAGCCTTATTGAAGCTACCAATGGTGTTGAAGCATTAAACATTATAAAATCGGGCGATCATGATATTGATGCGATATTAATTGATATCGAAATGCCAAGAATGGATGGTTATACCTTAGCGGGCGAAATTAGAAAATATTCCAAATATCGCAACTTACCGCTCATTGCTGTTACTTCAAGAACAAGTAAAACCGATCGTCTAAGAGGGGTAGAAGTAGGTATGACAGAATATATTACCAAACCTTATTCTCCAGAATATTTGGAAAATGTGGTTAGAAAAAATTTGAAACTAGGATAAGAATATGAGTAATGAAAAATTAGAGCAAATATTGCAAAAGCAGCAAACTCAGATAGCTGGTCCTGTTGGTGATCAAAAAGAAGATGATATCATACAACTTGTAGGTTTTGTGGTAGGAGATGAGGAATATGCTATTCCAATTCTTAACATACAAGAAATCATCAAACCTATAGAATACACAAGGGTTCCAAGCGTTCCTGATTATGTTTTAGGTGTATTTAATATGCGTGGAAATGTTATGCCTTTAATTGATTTGGCGCAGCGTTTTAATCTAGGAAGTTCTAAAATGACTCCTCAAACTCGTTATATTGTTTTAAGAGGCGAATCCAATGGGAGTGGCGTTGGAGGAAATGCAGGCTTCGTGATAGATAGATTAACCGAGGCTATCAAAATTCATAGAAACCGTATTGATCCGCCACCTGAAACTTTAGTAAAAGATAAAGGTATGATCTATGGTATAGGTAAAAGAGATGAAAATATCCTTACCATACTTAAAGTTGAAGCCTTGCTTAAGCGTGAATTTTAATGATAAAACTTTGTGTTTTTGATTTTGATTCCACTTTGATGGATGGAGAAACTATCGATATATTAGCTAAGGCTTATGGCAAAGAAAAAGAAGTGGTTGATATCACTCATCGCGCTATGGCAGGTGAGCTTGATTTTTTTGAAAGCTTGCAGGAGCGCGTTAGTTTTTTAAAAGGAATGCCTTACGATCTTGTTCTTAAAATAGGGCAAGATCTTCCATTGATGAATGGAGCTTATGAACTCATTGAATTTTTAAATTCTAAAAATATTTTTGTTGTTATTTTTAGTGGAGGTTTTCATGAAGGGATTGATCCTGCTATGAAAAAACTAAAAGTAAATTTGGGCTTTGCAAATTACCTACATCATAAAAACAATACTTTATCAGGACTAGTGGGTGGAGAAATGATGTTTTCAAATTCAAAGGGTTTAATGCTACAACGCCTTAAGAACTTTTTAAATTTGCAAACTCATGAAGTCATGTGTGTGGGTGATGGGGCAAATGATATCGCTATGTTTAATGAAAGCGGTTTAAAAGTCGCCTTTTGTGCTAAAGAAATTTTACGCTCAAAAGCAGATATTTGCATAGACAACAAAGACTTAAAAGAAATAATAAAGGTAATATAAGATGAAAAAATTTTCTCTTTGGTGTGATTTTATAGAAAATAGTTTTTTAGATGATGATTTTTTAAATTTACTATCGCGTGGCATCAATGGAGCAACCTCAAATCCCGCTATTTTCAAAAATGCTATTTTAAACTCACCCATCTATAAAGAAAAAATAGCGAAATTAAAAGGAAAAAAGGCAAAGGAAATTTACGAAGAACTTGCTGTGGCTGATATACAAAAAGCAGCAGATAAACTTGCTCCTTTATATCACACAGGAAATGATGGTTTTATAAGCCTTGAAATTGATCCAAGATTTTATGATAATACAAGCTTGAGTTTAGGTGAGGCAAAAAAACTTTATAGTGCCATTGGAAAAGATAATGTGATGATTAAAGTCCCAGCAACCAATGCTTCTTATGAAGTAATGTATGAATTGATGAAAAATGGCATCAGTGTAAATGCTACTTTGATTTTTTCTTTAGAGCAAAGTCAAAAATGCTTTGAGGCTTTAAATGCGGGTTTGGTTGAATTTAGAAAAAACAATATAGCCTTACAAGGAAAAAACACTCGCTTAAGAACCCCACAAGCTGTTATAAGTATCTTTGTAAGTCGTTTCGATAGACTTTTAAATTCCAAAGCGAAAGAACAAAATCGTATAGGAATTTTAAATGCAAATTTAGCCTATAACAATATCATCTCCAAAAATGAACCTAATATCCGAGCTTTATTTGCGAGCACGGGTGTAAAAGGTGATGGTTTGCCAAAAGATTATTATATCAAAGAACTTCTTTTTGAAAATAGCATAAACACTGCTCCACTAGATGCTATCAATGCATTTAAAACCGAATTTGAATTTAAAAAACCTTTAATGAATTTTGAAATTTACACACAACTTAATGCTATCATTTCACAAAATGAAAGAGAAAAAGCTTGCGATGAATTACTAAAAGACGGCTTGGAGCAATTTTGCATAGCTTTTGAAGAAATTTTACAAGCATTAAATTAACGAATTTTTCTAAGCTTCTTACGATGAAGTTTTATTATTTTTGATGGGGTATTTTCAAAAAATATCTCATCGACTACAACATCTGCGACACTTCTAGCCCAAAGCTCATCAAATTTTTGTCCATGCTTGTTTGCAGAACTTGAATAAAAACAGCCCTTTTCTTTTAAAAATTGTGCGTGTTTACACTCTTTGACGATTCTTATTGCTTGATTGTTTGGATAAATAAAAGTTGTTTTTTTAGCACGACGCACTAAATTTTTAAATTGATTTGGAACCCTTACGATTTTTTTTAACTCACTGAATTTTGCAGAGGTAATCAAGCAGGGCTGATCTTTAGCCCTACCTTTTAAAGCATTGATTTCTTCTAAATTTTTACTTAAAAATCCTGCTGTAGTATCTGTTTGCGCTAGATAAATCAAGCTTTTAGATACTCCTGCAAGCTCTTAACCTCTAAATAACTTTGACTTTGTATCGCTTTAATCGATTTTGCACCCGCAAGAGCAGAACGCAAATTTGTAAAATAAGGGATTTTAAAACGGATAATATTCTCACGAATTTTCTTTGTATCCCCTGCAAAGGTATGACTATCACTTGTATTAATCACTAACTGAATTTCTCCATTTTTTAGCTTATCTTCCACATTTGGACGCCCTTCTGAAATTTTATGCACAAGCTCACACTCAAAGCCATTTTCTACAATTTCCTTGCAAGTTCCACTTGTAGCCATTAGTTTAAAACCTAACTTAGAGTATTCACTTGCAAGTTTTTTAGCATATTTTTTATCTTTTTCCTTTAAAGAGATAAACACTACGCCATTTTCAGGCAAATGATTAAAAGATGAAATTTGGCTTTTTGCATAAGAATTAGCAAAATCCTTACTTATACCCATAACCTCACCTGTTGATCTCATCTCAGGTCCTAACTCTAAATCGCTTCCGCTAAGCTTAGCAAAAGGGAATACCGCTTCTTTTACACTGATATATTTTGAAAGCTTAGGACGCAAAATCGTATTATCAAAATTCACCACACCAAAAGTATCATAAAATTTTAAAGCTTCTTTTAGATTTCCTTGCCACATCACACGCGTTGCAACTTTTGCTAAAGGTATACCTGTAGCTTTACTTACAAAAGGCACAGTACGACTTGCTCTAGGATTTACTTCTATCATATAAAGTTCGTTATTGTAAATTGCAAATTGTATATTTAAAAGCCCTACAACACCTAAATTTAAAGCAATATTAGCGGTTTTTTGTATAATTTGTTCTTGCATTTTTTCATCGATATTGCAAGGTGGCAAAGAACATGCACTATCGCCTGAATGAATTCCTGCTTCTTCGATATGCTCCATAATCCCTGCTACATAAACATCTTTACCATCGCTGATAGCATCAACATCGATTTCAGTCGCATTATCTAAATACTGATCGATCAAAACAGGACTTTTATCACTTACATCCACAGCTTCTTGCATGTAAAGTCTAAGTTCGCTCTCATCATTAACCACACGCATAGCTCTTCCGCCTAAAACATAGCTTGGTCTTACAAGCACAGGATAACCTATCTCACTTGCTTTTAAAACCGCTTCTTCTACGCTTGTAGCGGTAGAATTTTTAGGCTGATTGATACCAAGTTTTGTGATAAATTCGGCAAATTTCTTTCTATCTTCTGCCATATCGATCACTCTTGCACTTGTGCCTATGATCTTAGCTCCAAAAGCACTCAAGCGTTTAGCAAATTTAAGCGGAGTTTGGCCACCAAAATGCACTATAACTCCATCTGGCTTTTCGCGTTCAATCACACCACGCAAATGCTCAAAATCAATAGGTTCAAAATACAAAATATCACTCGTATCATAATCCGTTGAAACAGTTTCTGGATTGCAATTATACATAATAGTTTTTACACCCAAATCCTTTAATGCAAAAGAAGCATGTACACAAGCATAGTCAAATTCGATTCCTTGTCCTATACGATTTGGCCCCCCACCTATAATCATCACTTTTTTTTCTTTTTTATCTCTTGCTTCATTTTTGCTTTGAGTAAGCTCACTCACATTGATACTAGAATAAAGATAAGGAGTTAAAGCTTCAAATTCTCCCGCACAAGTATCCACTTCGCTAAATTCTGCTATGATTTTTTGCTTCATTCTTGCATAATAAATGTCATTTTGACTTAATTCTAAATTATCTTTTAGATTCACAAGCAAAGCGATCATCTTGTCTGAAAAACCCATAGTTTTTGCTTTTCTTAAAAGGGTTTTGTTATGCAAGATATCCATATCAATTTGCTCTTCAAAATCCACAATTTCTTTAATTTGGGATAAAAACCAAGGATCGATTTTACAAAGCTCATAAAGCTCTTTTACATCAAAACCCTCTCTAAAAGCTTGTGCTACATAAAGTAAACGCTTTTCGTTAGCATTGCGAATTTTAAAGATAAGATCGTTTTTATCTTCAAATTTCACTCTATCAAAACCACTTAAATTTCTTTCCAAAGAACAAAGTGCCTTTTGTATACTTTCTTTAAAAGTTCGGCCAATAGCCATTACTTCACCCACGCTTTTCATCGCTGTACCTAAAGTTGTATTGGCTCCTGGGAATTTCTCAAAAGTAAAGCGAGGAATTTTTGTAACAATATAATCAATCACAGGTTCAAAACTAGCAGGAGTGCCTGTAATATCATTTTTTATCTCATCTAAGCTAAATCCGATTGCCAAAAGTGTTGCAACCTTTGCTATAGGATAACCCGTTGCTTTAGAAGCTAGGGCGCTTGATCTTGAAACCCTTGGATTCATTTCAATAACTATCATTCTACCATTTGTTGGATTGACGGCAAATTGCACATTTGATCCGCCTGTATCCACGCCTATTTCACGCAAAATAGCAAAAGAGGCATTACGCATGACTTGGTATTCTTTATCAGTTAAGGTAAGAGCAGGTGCAACTGTGATACTATCTCCTGTATGCACTCCCATAGGATCGAGGTTTTCTATACTACATACAATGATACAATTATCATTTTTATCGCGGATAACCTCCATTTCATACTCTTTCCATCCAAGCAAACTTTCTTCGATAAGAATTTCATGGATTGGCGAAAGTGCTAAAGCAGCATTGGCAAGTTCTTTAAATTCATCCATATTGTAAACCACACCGCTTCCAGCACCACCTAAGGTATAAGACGCACGGATCATTAAAGGAAAGCCGATTTCATCTACAGCTTTTAAAGCTTCATCATAATTATATGCGTACATAGATTTTGGCAAATCCATACCGATTTTTTTCATACATTCTTTAAAAACTTGACGATCTTCACCTTTTTTAATCGCCTCAGGGTTTGCACCCAAAAACTTCACATCACCTAAAAGCCCGCTTTCATAAACTTCCATAGCCACATTAAGAGCTACTTGTCCACCCATAGTTGGCAAAATGGCATCGATTTTCTCTTTTTTAATAATGCTTAAAATACTTTCCTTGGTTACAGGCTCTATGTAAGTAGCATCAGCAAATTCAGGATCAGTCATAATAGTTGCTGGGTTGGAATTGATTAAAACTACACGATATCCTTGTTCTTTTAAAGTTTTTGCTGCTTGAGTTCCTGAATAATCAAATTCACAAGCTTGACCTATAACGATAGGACCACTTCCTATAAGTAAAATATTTTTAATATCTGTTCGTTTTGGCATGAATTTTCCTAAGAGCATAAATTTGGGCTGATTATAACAAATTTTAGTTTTACAAACTTTGAAATTCTGTTATAATTTTAAAAAAAATAGGCAAGAAAGAAATACCCATGAAAAAAATTAAAATTTTAGTTTTTTTAATATTTTTTTGTCAATTTTCCGTTTTAGCAAATAATTTACCCCAAAATATAAAAGAAAATTTAGGCATTAATCAATTCTTGGACGAGAATTTAAAAGAAATTTTAAATCAGCCCTTAAAGGAAAATTTTGCCCTTACTCCAAAGGGGGAATATTTTTTCGAGAGTGATTTAAGTCTTTTTCAAAAACAATGCTTAGAAAACAACGCTACCGCATGTGCTTATTTAGGAGGAGAATTTGCAGCAGACACAAGACTTTCTTTGGATTTAAACAAAGCTTTATTGCTTTTACAAAAAGCTTGTAAGCTTGGAAGATTGGACTCTTGCGCGAGAATCAACAATATAAAATTTAAATTATTGAAAAAGCTAGATGAAAAAACTTATCAAAGCAATTTAAAATATTTCTTAGATCAAAACTCAAGTTCTGCTTTATTAGAACATATCGCTACACTTAGTAAAAAAGATACAAAATCAGCAATTATACTAGCCAAAAAAAGCTGCGAGCAAGGGCATGATGCTATTTGTGCAGGACTTTCTTATATGTATGCATGCGGACAAGGAGTAGAAAAAGACTTAATCAAAGCTAAAGAGTTAAGCTCTAAAATTTGTGAAAAAGATACAAAGTTGTGCTTTGCGCAAGGCTGGGTTGAATTATTTAATAAGAATGATATTTTAGCCCAAAAACTTTTTTATAAATCTTGTCAGGCTGGATATTATGCTGATTGCAACATGGCAGTTGATAAAAATTCCAAAGATCAAGCTATGCAATTATATCTTATTAAAATCACGCAAAAAAATAGTCAAAATCAATGTCAAAACTCAAGCAATAAACAATCTTTTGCTTGCCATAAAGCATCTGCTCTTTCTAAAGAAATTTTAAAAATCCAATTGAAAAAAATTTCTAAAAAACTGCTTTTTACAATTTTAATTTAAATTCGTGGACAAAAATAGCAAAAAGTATGAAAACTCCACCTACAATTTGCAAAAATGAAATACTTTGAGCCAAAAACAAAAACCCAAAAAGCATAGCAAATAAAGGCTCACTAAGTTCTATAAGCTGGACTGAATTTGACTTTGCAAGACTTAAGGCTCTAGTAGTGCAGTAAAATCCACCTATAGTAGGCAAAAATGCTAAAGCTAAAAGTAAAACAAGACTCTCTAAAGAAAAATTAAGATTTAAATTTGCTCCAAACAAAGGAATACTCAAATACAAACTTCCTATAAAAAGCAAAGCACAAAGAGGAATTAACCCAAAACCCAGTTTTAATTTTCTAGTAAAAAATAAAAATAAAGCATAGCCAAGTCCTGCTAAAATAGCATTTACCAGGTCTTTTAAATGAGTGAAATTTTCTAAAGTTCCACCTTCGGCCAAAAAAATCATCCAAAGTCCCAAAAGCGCAAAAACCATAGCCAAAAGCTCATTTAAATGAAAAAAGCGTTTAGCATCCAATGCTTCACAAATAAAAGTGATGATCATTCCCACACCAAAAAGCACAAAAACTACATTAGCCACACTCATACTTGTATAAGCAGCACTCTCAAAATGATAAAGCATAAAAAATCCAAAAAAAGCAAGAAGCAAAAGTGTGAAAATTTTCTGCTTGATAAAAACTAGCAAAGCGCCCAATTTTCTCATATAAATTAAAATCGCAAACAAAATCAAACTAGCCACAAAGCATTTATAAAAAGCTACTTCTGAACTCATAAAACCTTTTTTAAAAAGAAAAACGCTAAAAATTCCAACAAAAGCGTTAAATATAGCGGCTAAGAAAGCAAAAAAGAAAGCTTGAAATTTAGGATTTTTTAGCATATTTTAAGCTCCTTTGATCTTTAAAAAAACTTTTTAATCTCAATTATCAAATATTTTGCTTTAGTTTTTTATTATAGAAATATTAAATAGCTATGAAATTAATATATTATCATACCCTATCTAAACTTAAAAACAAGACTAAAATAGTCTTGTTTTATATTTTTAACCCAACCAAAAAAGATCACTAAATTCGTTAAAATTCATTTGCTCTAAGCTTTTTTGATCTTCGCAAATTTGCATGATTTTTTCGCATTGTTTTGGACTTAAACGCGTAGCAAGATTGGCTTTAAATTTGGCAATTAAAAGAGGGATTCCTTCATTTCTGCGTCTTTTATGTCCTATAGGATACTCAACTTCGACTTTTTTTGTGCTTGTGCCATCTTTAAAGAAAACTTGCACGGCATTAGCTATGCTTCTTTTATCGCTTTCTAAATACTCTTTTGTATAGCGATCATCGACTTCTACTTGCATTTTAGCTCTTAAAGCATCGATTCTTTCATCACTTGCAACACTATCTTCATAATCATCTGCATTCAAGCGCCCAAATATAAGTGGCACAGCAACCATATACTGGATACAATGATCCCTATCAGCAGGATTTGCAAGCTCACCTACTTTATTGATGATGCGATGGCCTGATTCTTGAGTTGTGATGATGATTTTTTCTATTTGATCCAAACGATCTTTTACCTCATCATGTAAAGCTAAAGCTGCTTCTACTGCGGTTTGTGCGTGAAATTCAGCTGGAAAAGAAATTTTAAATAAAACATTTTCCATTACATAAGAGCCAAATTCTTGAGGAATGGTGAGTTTTTGTCCTTTCATTTTCACATCTTCATAGCCCCAAAATTTAGCACTTAAAGCTGAAGGATAACCCATCTCTCCTGTTTTAGCTTTTAAAGCAAGATCCACCCCGCGACTTGAAGCATCACCCGCTGCCCAACTTTTCCTACTGCCTGTATTTGGTGCGTGACGATAAGTTCTTAAAGCTCCACCATCAATAAAAGCATGAGAAATGGCATTGCGAATTTCTTCAAAATTACAACCCAAAAGCTTTGCAGCTACTGCAGTACTTGCTATCCTTACAAGTAAAACATGATCCATTCCTACTTTATTAAAGCAATTTTCAAGTGCCAAAACTCCTTGAATTTCATGAGCTTTTATCATGGCTTTTAGGACACATTTTACTTTTAAAGGCTCTTTTCCCTCAGAGATATTTTTACGACTTACATAATCAGCCACTGCCCAAATCGCACCTAAATTATCGCTTGGATGTCCCCATTCAGCCGCAAGCCATGTATCATTAAAATCAAGCCATCTTACCATAGCACCCACATTAAAAGCTCCACGGATTGGCTCTAATTGATAAGAAGTTCCAAACACTTTTGCACCTAAAGGTCTAAATTCAGCCCCTTCAACACTTGGCCCTAAAAGCTTGGTGCAAGCAGGATATTTAAGCGCTAAAAGCCCACAACCTATAGTATCCATTAAACAATATCTAGCCGTTTCTAAAGCCAAATCACTTGTGATTTCAAATTCATCAGCATATTTTGCAATTTTTGTTAAAAGTTCATCAAATTCAGGGCGTTTTGCCTCTAAAATTCCCATATCACTCATTTTTTTCTCCTTATCTGTCTTGAATTTTTACAAATTTTCTTGGTTCAACGCCTATATATTCGCTACTTGGGCGTATAAGTTTATTGTTTGCTCTTTGCTCTTTAATATGCGCACACCAACCACTTACGCGACTCATAATAAAAATCGGCGTAAAATACTCAGTTGGAATTCCCATAAAATGATAAGCTGATGCACTATAAAAATCTGCATTAGGTGGCAAACTTGGGCGTTTTTCTTTCATCAAAGCTTCTATGGCTTCACTGATTTTAAAAAGTAAATCATCGCCTCCTAAATGCTTACTCCAAACCTTAATAAGCGCATTTCTAGGATCGCCTCCAAGTCCATAAACACGGTGACCAAAGCCCATTAAAAGCTCTTTATTTTCTAATTTTTCATTCACACCCTTAATAGCATCCTCAACACTTTTAAAACTTTCTATTAGGTGCATCGCTGCTTCATTTGCTCCTCCATGCAAAGGCCCTCTTAAAGCTCCAATAGCCGCCGCAACCGCACTAAAAATATCACTTTTTGTAGAAGCACAAATTCTAGCCGTAAAAGTTGAAGCATTAAATTCATGCTCTGCATAAAGGATTAATGAGCATTGCATAGCCTTGATAAAATCTTCTTTTGGAGCTTCAAGTTTTAATTTTTCCAAAAAATATCCCGCTATACTTGTTTGCTTAGAGTCAAAATCAATTTCTTTACCAAAATTCACATAATGATGCCAATAACAAAGCACACTCGGTAAGATTCCTAAAAGTCTGATGATTTTTTCATCTTGATCGCTAAAATCCTCATTTTCACCCTCTAAAGCTCCTAATGCCGCAACGGCTGCTTGCATTAAATTCATAGGATGAACTTCTTTAGGTATAGCTTTTAAAACGCTTTTTAAATTTTCACTCAAAGCTCTTTGAGCAATGATTTTTTCTTTATAATTTTCCAATTCTTTTGCATTAGGTAATTCTCCAAACTGAAGCAAATAAGCTATTTCTTCAAATTCTGCATTTTGCGCTAACTCTTCTATGCTATAACCATAATAATTTAGTCCATTTCCAAGCCCACAAGTACAAATTGCACTTTGCCCTGCGATAACTCCTGCTAAACCACCCGTTTTTTTAGCTGCTTCACTTATACTCATTTTGCACCTCTTTTAAATAATTCATCTAATTTTTGCTCATAAGAATAATAATCTAACATTTCATAAAGCTCTTCTCTAGTTTGCATAATCTCAAGCACATCTTTTTGATGTCCGTTTTTCAATATGCTTTCATAAACTTGCACTGCAGCTTTATTCATCGCGCGATTTGCACTTAAAGGATAAAGCACCATAGATACTCCTGCTCTATTTAATTCTTCTTTGGTAAAATAAGGAGTCTTTCCAAATTCTGTGATATTTGCAAGAATTGGAACTTTTACATTTTTAACAAATTCTTCATATTCTTCTAAACTTGTAATAGCTTCAGCAAAAACCATTTCAGCTCCAGCCTCAACATATGCTAAAGCCCTTTCGATAGCTTTTTGCTGACCTTCAATTGCATGCGCATCCGTTCTTGCCATAATCACAAAATCAGGATCGATTTTTGCATCTACAGCCGCTTTAATACGATCACACATCTCTTCAGTGCTTACTAATTCTTTATTAGGACGATGTCCGCACCTTTTTTGAGCTACTTGATCTTCAATATGAGTTGCTGCTGCACCCGCGCGAATTAATTCTTTTATCGTTCTTGCAATATTAAAAGCGCCTCCAAAACCCGTATCTGCATCAACCAATAAAGGCGTATCCACTCTAGAACAAATACGTCTTACATCAATGCATACTTCTTCAAGCGCGATAATCCCTAAATCAGGCAAGCCATAACTCGCACTTGCCACGCCACTTCCTGAAAGGTATAAAGCTTTATGTCCTATTTTAGTAGCTTGTAAAGCACTATAAGCATTGACAGCTCCTACTATGGTCAAGGGTTTGCTTGTCTTTACTAATTCTTTAAATTTTTTTCCTGCACTCATTATTTCTCTCCTTTATTTTTTGGGTATCCTAAATCATTAATAGCTTTTTCGCAAGCTTTTAAAACATTGCTATCCTCTATAGTAGCTGGAACATTTAAAGTCGAACCATCTGCTATTTCTCTTAAATTTTTACGCAAAATTTTTCCACTTCTTGTCTTAGGTAAAGCACTAACAACTGTGGCAATTTTAAACGAAGCTACAGCTCCAATTTCTTGACGCACCAAAGCTACAACCCCTTCAACTATACCCCTATGATCTCGCTCTATACCTTCTTTTAAAACTATAAAGCCCATAGGTATTTCACCCTTAAGTTCATCGTTTACACCTATAACCGCACATTCTGCAACATCAGGATGTTTTGCTATAATCTCTTCCATTTCCCCAGTTGAAAGCCTATGGCCTGCAACATTAATAATTCCATCCATTCTTCCTAAAACATATACATAGCCATCTTTGTCGATATAACCCGTATCTCCTGTTAGATAATAGCCTGGAAATTGATCTAAATATCCCCTACGATATCTTTCATCATTCTCCCAAATTCCCATTAAACAAGCTGGAGGTAAAGGAAGTTTCAAGCACAAAATTCCTTTTTTTCCTGCTCCAAGCTCTTGACCTTTTTCATCTAAAACCTTAAGATTAAATCCTGGCATAGGTTTTGTAGGGCTTCCTGCTTTAACAACTTGTGCTTCTAAGCCCAAAGGATTAGCCGCGATCGCCCAACCTGTTTCAGTTTGCCACCAATTATCAATTACAGGTTTTTTTGTAAGCTTTTCTATCCATTTAAGTGTATCACTATCACATCTTTCACCTGCTACAAAAATAGATCTTAAGCTATCAAGATTAAACTTTTTGATCCATTCTCCTTTAGGATCTTCTTTTTTAATCGCCCTAAAAGCAGTTGGAGCTGAAAAAAGCACATTTACTTTGTATTCTTCTATAATTCTCCAAAATGCTGAAGGATTAGGCGTTCTTACAGGCTTGCCTTCATAAACTATGGTTGTACATCCATTCATTAAAGGTGCATAAACTATATAAGAATGTCCCACAACCCAACCTACATCAGAAGCAGTAAAAAAGACATCTCCTGCTTTAGCATTGTAGATATTATCCATCGACCATTTCATTGCTACAGAATGGCCACCATTAGAACGGATTACTCCTTTTGGAGAACCTGTAGTACCTGAAGTATAAAGTATATAAAGCGGATCTGTAGCTAAAACAGGTACAGGATCTACACCGCGAGTTTTCTCCTCTTCAAGCTCCCAATCAATATCCCTCCAAGGGAGCATATTTGCTCTATATTGTGGGCGTTGCCAAATCAAGCAAGTAGTAGGCTTATGAGTACATTTTTTAATCGCTTCATCTAAAATAGGTTTGTATTCAATAATGCTACTTACTTCTATCCCACAACTTGCACTAATAATCATTCTAGGTTTAGCATCTTCTATCCTAGTAGCAAGCTCATGTGCTGCAAAGCCTCCAAATACAACACTATGAATAGCCCCAAGTCTTGCGCAAGCAAGCATAGCTATAAGTGCTTCGGGTATCATTGGCATATAAATAACAACGCGATCCCCTTTAACCACGCCCTTGTTTGCTAAAATTCCGGCTACTTTTGCAACACGATCACGAAGTTGCTTATAAGTATATTTTTTCTTTGTATCCGTAACAGGAGAATCATAAATCAGTGCTAATTGATCACCCCTGCCATTGTGTACATGTAAATCAAGCGCATTATAACAAGTATTCATACACCCGCCAACAAACCATCTGTAATGCCCATCGCTATCATCAAGCACTCTATCCCATTCATTATACCAATGCACTTTTTTAGCTGCTTCAGCCCAAAATGCTTCAGGATTTTGAAGAGATTCTCGATAAGTCTGCTCATAAACAATACCCATAATCTATCCTTTCTTGATAAGTTGAATTTGCATTATAGAGTTTTTGTTTGAAAAATAAAATGCTAATTTTTTGGTTTGATTGTGTGATTTTGTAGCCAAAAAAATAATTTTTGTATATTTTTTGAACAAAATTTTAATTTTTGTATGCATATTTACCTATATTTTTTAATAATTAAAAAATATAAAAAACAATAAAAAAATATGTTTGTATCAAAAAGTAACAAAAATAATTTTTAAGAGTGAGACAATGTTAAATTCTAAAGATAGAACACAGGTAATTTTGGAAAAATCAGGCTTAAGTTTGAGCAAATTTGCAACAATTTTGGGCAAAGATCGCAGAACCCTTGCTAAATTTATAGAAAATGACACAGTAAAAGAACTTGATACCAAAAGCAAAGAGAAAATTTGTGAATTCTTTCGCTATCCTTTTAAAATATGGGACAGTAGCGAAAATGAATTTTACACACTCTTAAATCAAATAGAAAATGATGAAATCCGCATCATTGATGAGGGATACATCGGTGGGCTAAAATACATTTTTGAAAACGAAAACGAAGGCTCGCTTATACTACACCCTGCTTTTCCAAATCCCGCCTATAGAGATTTTATCGTACCCTTAGTATATCAAAATAGCGATAGCGAAGAAGCTCGAATTTACCGTATGAGAAGGGGTGAAAAAATGAGAGCGCATTCTTTTAATGCAAGTGAATGGTATTCTATTAAGTCTTTACTTGAATTTTGTTTTTCTCCCATAGGAAATTTTTATACAAAAGAACAAAAAATTCAAATTTTAGAACTTATGATTAACACTTTTAAAGATAATCTTAATAAATCTTTATACTTTTTTGATTCTTATGATAAAAAAATCTATGGACTGGATATGTTTTATCTTTCTATCAATGCCAAAGAAAATACAATGTTTTTTAAAGCTCCTTTGGAAATGTTATTAGTCGAGATCAAAAACTCTACTTTAGTTCATAAAATTCATGAGCATTATACCCATGCAAAAAAATGCCCTGCGCATATTTTAGCCCAAGATGCATGTTCTATCATGGAAATTCTATTACAATGTTTAAAAGAAAATTTAAATATCAAAGAAAGTTGCGAAATTTTAGATAAAAAAAGTCCATATGGAAATTTATTTAAAAAGAGTTTAAGTATTGATTTATAAGCTATCGACTATATAAAGATAAGCGGGGATGTTGATATTAGCATAAGGTTTTACTTCAGCACTTTGATATACATCTCCATCTTCGATTGCGCTTACAATGCCAACTGGAACATCTGAAAAAAAGATATTATCAAGACCGCTTGTTAAAATCTCATCTCCTATATTAATCTTTGCCCATTTAGGTATAAATTTAACCTTGAGTTTATCATCTTCGCCTTGGATAAGGCCAGGAATTTTATTTTTACCTACATATACAGAAAAAACGCATTGCTCATCACCCTGTAAAAGCGCCATAGCTCTACCATCTTTATTAATCGCAATGCCTATAGTATATCCTTGATGAATCAAACCCTTGTTTTTATTAGGAGAAACCTTAGCAAAATCAAGCCACAATCTCTTATAATCATTTAATCTCACATAAGAAATAGCTCTTACTAAAGAAACTTGAGGCAAATATCTTGTTGAATTCTTATCCTCTAAAATACGATTTAATTGATTTGCAAAACTTGTAGTCAATACAGCTGCATATTCTAGCTCTTGATTTCTTGCTTTTAATTGTTCAATTTGCTCTACTTGATTAAAATGCTTGGAAAAAGATTCGGCGATAAAATCTTTAACTCCATAAAATTTTTCTAACACCGCATCATTTACCAAAAGAATATTTTTTTTTACCAAGCCCCCATAGTAAAAAGATATAAAAACTAAAAAAAATAAAACAAGAACAAATATAAGCTTATTCTTCATTCGTCAATTGTTGCAATAGTGAAATTTCCTCCAAAGCTTTACCTGTTCCTTTGGCTACAGCTAAAAGCGGCTCATCAGCAATATATACTGGCAAGCGAACAATTTCACTCAAATATTTATCAAGCCCACGAATCAATGCTCCACCACCTGTTAAAACAACACCATTTTCTACTATATCACTTGCAAGATCAGGTGGCATCATTTCAAGTACCATCTTTAAGGCGTCTGCTATTTCTTTTAAATACTCTCTCATTGCCTCTCTAACATCTTCGCTTGTAAGCTCAATACGACTTAAAAGTCCACTCACTTGATCACGCCCCTTTACAACCATAGAAAGCTCTTTTGGAAGCTGAATGGCTGAACCAATAGCGATCTTAATCTCTTCGCCAGTTCTTTCACCAATGATAAGATTGTATTTTTCTTTAACATAATTAACTATACTTGTATCAAGTTTATCGCCCGCAGTGCGAATAGATTTTGAAATAACAAGTCCACCTAAAGAAATCACACCAATTTCAGTTGTTCCACCCCCTATATCTACAACCAAATTTCCCTTAGGCTCTTGTATAGGCAAATTTGCCCCAATAGCTGCTGCCATAGGCTCTTCTATCAAAAATACCTCTCTTGCACCTGCACTTAAAGCACTTTCTCTAACAGCCTTTCTTTCAACTTGAGTTAAACCATAAGGAACTGAAATGATGATTCTAGGTCTTAAAAAACTTTTTCTACGATGAGTTTTTTCTATAAAATAACGAATCATTTTTTCTGTCATATCAAAATCAGCGATAACTCCATCTTTCATAGGACGAATAGCTTCGATATTTCCTGGGGTTTTACCAACCATATCTTTAGCTTCTTTTCCTACAGCTAAAATTTTAGCTCTAGAGCCATACTTTTCTCTCTCTACTGCCACAACAGAGGGTTCATTAATAACTATACCCTTATCTTTTACCAAAACAAGAGTATTAGCGGTTCCTAAATCTATACCCATATCGCTTGAAAAAAATCCTATAAGTTGATCTAAAATCATTTTTATCCCTTTTTAGCTTATTTTCTTTTTAATTAATAATGCTTTCGCACCATCTCTTACTACTTCTTTGGTGATAACGATGTCATAATTTTTATATTCTGGCAACTCAAACATCAAATCTACCATTATTTCTTCTATAATGCTTCTAAGTCCCCTAGCACCCGTTTTTCGTTCTAGGGCTAATTTTGCTATTTCTCTTAAAGCATCATCTTCAAATTTCAAATTCACGCCATCAATGGCAAAAAGTTTTTGATATTGCTTTACAATAGCATTTTTTGGCTCAGTTAAAATTCTTACCATATCATCTTCATTCAGTTCATTTAAAGAAGTTATAACATGCAAGCGCCCTATGAGTTCAGGTATAAGACCAAAATGCACCAAATCATCAGGCTCTATCTTTTCAAGCAAGGCTTTGCTATTTTCTTTTTCATTATCAAAAAAACCTACGACCTTATCACCTAATTTTCTCTTAAGTATAGTTTCTAAGCCATCAAATGCTCCACCACAAACAAATAAAATATTCGAAGTGTCAATTTGAATAAAATCTTGATTAGGATGTTTTCTTCCGCCTTTTGGTGGAATATTAACCAAGCTTCCTTCTATAATTTTAAGCAAAGCTTGTTGCACACCTTCTCCACTCACATCACGGGTGATAGAACGATTTTCACTCATTCTAGCTATTTTATCAATCTCATCAATAAATACTATACCCTTTTGAGCTCTTTCTACATCTCCATCGGCAGCTTGTAAAAGACGGGTTAAAATATTTTCCACATCCTCACCCACATAACCTGCTTCGGTTAAAGAAGTTGCATCACAAATTGCTATAGGTACATCCAAAAATTTGGCTAAAGTTTGAGCAAGTAAGGTTTTTCCACTACCTGTGGGACCTATAAGAAGAATATTGGATTTAAAAAGCTCCACATCATCATCTTGAAGCTCTGATTTAAAAAGTCTTTTATAATGATTATAAACTCCCACGCTAAAAACTTTTTTAGCTCTATCTTGTCCTATTACATAACGATCCAAATAAGCCTTTAATTCTTTTGGAGTAATATCTTTAAAATCTACACCATGTTCGTGTTTTGGCTCTTTAAATTCTTTTTCTTCGCCATAAATAATACTATAAGCTCCCTCAACACAATACTCACAAATAAATGCGTCATCATTTTCATTAGCCAAAATTCTTCTTTGTGGACTTTCCACCTCATTACAAAAACTGCATTTTCTAGGCATTATTTTTACCTCTATATACAGGAATTCCACGCTTGGTTTCTAATATAAATTTGCACATTTTATTAATATTTTCACTTTCATTATTTTCTAATAATTTTTGAGCATTTTCTTTTAAGTCCCCTTGTCTAAACAAGAATTTAAAAGCTTTGCTGAGTCTATCCACTTCATCCTTATCAAAACGACGACGAATTCCTACCAAATTTAAACTTCTAATACTCGCACGATTTCCTTCAGCTAAGCAAAAAGGTACTATATCTTGCGAAAGCGCACTCGCACCTGCTATCATGCAACCCTCGCCTACTTTAACAAACTGATGAATAGGAGTAAGACCGCCCACAACACTAAAATCTCCTAGCTCTACATGCCCTGCTAAGGTTGCATTATTGGCTAAAATAATATTATCTCCCAAAAGGCAATCATGTGCGATATGACAATACGCCATTATAAAAGCATTATCCCCTATGCGAGTAAAACCATCGCCCTTGGCCGTGCCTGAATTAATCGTAGCAAATTCCCTAATAGTAGAATTTTGCCCTATAATCACTCCACTTTTTTGCTCATCTTTATAAGATATATCTTGAGGAATATCGCCTACTATAGCATATGAAAATACACGAGAATGATCACCTATGGTAGTATCTGAAAGTATTCTCGCGCCTTGTTTGATAACAACCCCATTGCCTATCTTAGCTTCTTTACTTACATACGCATAAGCCTCGATAACAACATCATCACCTAAAATCGCTCCATCTTCTATTACAGCACTAGGATGAATTTTTTTCACTTATTCTCTCTTATTTATCTACTATCATAGCTTTAAGTTCTGCTTCTGCAACCAAATTTCCATCTACAAAAGCTTGACCTTTAAAAATCCACATATTACCACGGTTTTTCACCACTTGCATTTCATAATCAAGTCTATCTCCAGGACGAACAGGGTTTCTAAATTTAGCTCCGTCAATACCCGTAAAATATACAACCTTGCTTTTTGGATCTACCTTAGCATCCATACTTTCAAAAGCTAAAACACCACCTGTTTGTGCCATACCTTCTAAAATCAAAACTCCAGGGTAAATAGGATGGCCTGGAAAATGTCCCATAAAAACATGATCACTTATGCTGATATTTTTATATCCTCGAACAACTTCTCCAACTTTTAACTCTGTGATTTTATCAACAAGTAAAAAGGGGTAACGGTGAGGTAAAATTTCTTGAATTTGCATTACATCTATCATTAAATCAGCCTTAAAAACAATTAAAAACTCAATTATATAAAAAAATCATTAAAAATTATGTTAAATTAACCAATTTTAGTCAAATTTTTAAGTAGATTTAAAATATTTTAAATCTACATTCTTTTTATTACTTCCTTAACATCAAAATAAATTTCACTCTTGGCTACAATCTCATATCTTGTAGGTAAAATTTTTTCAAGCACTATAACAGGACTAAGATCATAAGCTCCAAAATGCTTATTTCTCCATTTAATTTCTTCTTCTATTTTCAAAGGATATTTTAAAAAATCTTCAAAATTTTTCCATTTATTTTTAAAATAAGAATTAAAGCGCCAAAATTCTATAAAGTTGATTTCATCCTTCATACTTTTATAAATTCCATCTTTTAAATTCTCATTTAAAATCTTTTCATCTAAACTAAATCTTGTATAATGATTTTTAAAATGAGAATAAAATAAAATATGACTTTTAACAGCTTTTTTATCAAGCTTTATTAAAGCATTTAAAAGTCGGTAGTTTAAAAATTTTTGTCTTATGATTTCAAATTTTATACCTTTTTTTTCTAATAGATTGACTTTTTTATAAAGAGCTATTCTAGCTTCTATGCTTGCAGGTAAAATTTGAGCATTAATAGGTGACATTAATTCATCGATAAAATTTTTATCCTGTTTTTGTTTTTTTAGCCCATAAATACAACCACAATAATTTTGATGATAAAGCATTTCTTTTTTTGCTAAAGCAAATTGTCTTTGAGTGCCTCCATTTTTACGAAAATCAGGAGCTAAAAATTCTACTCCGTAAGGCTCACACTCTTTTTGCAAAGCATTTTTTAATTGTTCTAAATCCTTCTTAGGACTTGTTAAAAGTGTTGTTGTAAGCTTTTTTTCTCCTATGTTAGCTGCAAATTCTACACTTGAACCCATTCTTAAATCAAAGCAAATTTCACACCTTGCACCTTTTTCTGGTTCATCTTCGTAACCCTTTACAGCTTTTAGCCATTTTTCATACTCATACTCACCCTTATAAAGTTTAATACCAAGCTTATCACAAGATCTTTTTACATCCAAAAATCTTAGCTCGTATTCGCTTAAAGGATGGATATTAGGATCATAAAAATACCCTATAATTTTTTCTTTAGGGTATTCTTTTCTAAGCTCTTCTATAAAATAATGGCTATCTACACTGCAACAAATGTGTACTAACATTAAAGACTTTCAAGCACTTTTAGTGCATGATCTTTTACGCGGACATTGCTATAAATTTGGGCGATTTTTCCCGCTTCATCGATAACAAAAGTCGATCTTATAATGCCTTCGTATTCTTTACCATAATTTTTCTTAAGTCCCCAAGCTCCATAAGCTTTTGCCACTTCTTTTTCACTATCGCTTAATAAAATATGCTTTAAATTAAATTTGGCAATAAATTTATCATGACTTGCCACACCATCAGGACTTACACCGATAATCACTGCATTTTTATCACAAAATTTATCATAGTTTGCACTAAAATCACAAGCTTCTGTGGTGCAACCTGGAGTATTATCCTTAGGATAAAAATATAAAATCACTTTTTTACCAATAAAATCTTTAAGAGCAATTTTCACTCCATCTTGATTTGAAAGCTCAAATTGTGGTGCCTCATCTCCCTCTTTTAAAATACTCATTTACTTGCCTTTGCCTTGATAGCCTCTACACTCTCTCCACCAAAACCTATATCGTAACTCTCGATATCTTCTAGCATCACTACTACTCTTTCTTTGCTTTTATTGTATTTTGTACTTAAAAGCTCGGTTATATCGGCTATCAATTCAGCTTTTTGCTCCTTACTTAAAGCCGGTTTTGCTAATTTAATATTTACAATTGGCATTTTTTCTCCTTATTTAATTTTTATAATTATTTCAAACTTTAACAAATAAATTTTTAAATTTACACTAAATTCTGTAAAAAATTTTCAATTCAATCTTTCTCAAAATTTCGACATTAAATTTCTTAATTTTACTTTTAATTATCAAAAAAAGCTTTACCAAAACACAAGCTAATAAAAACTATATTTTTAAGATAGAAGTTTGATAAATTTTAAAAAGTTTTTATTTTTTATTAAAATCCTTCATTAAATGTTTAAATTTATACTTTATATATCAAGCTATCATTAATTTACTTTTGATAAAATTAAAAGTTTTTTAACAAAAATATAACTATTAAGGCTAAAAATGATCTCGGCAGACAAAATTTGGATGGATGGAAAATTAGTTGATTTTAAAGATGCAACTTTGCACTTTTTAACCCATTCTTTACATTATGGTAATGCTGTTTTTGAAGGAACAAGAGCTTATAAAACAGATAAAGGTTTGGCGATTTTCAGACTTGAAGATCACACTAAAAGACTTTTAGAATCCGCTAAAATTACTCTTTTAAACTGCCCTTTTTCTCAAAAAGAGCTTGAAAAGGCACAAATTGAACTTTTAAAAGTGAATGATTTTAAAAATAATGTCTATATTCGCCCTGTGATTTTCTTAGGTGATGGAGTAATGGGACTTTATCATGTAAAAGCTCCTGTGCGTGTTGGTATCGCTGCTTGGGAATGGGGTGCTTATTTGGGTGAAGAAGGTTTAGAAAAAGGTATTAAAGTAAAAATTTCATCTTTTGTAAGAAATAGTGTAAAATCTTGCATGGGCAAAGCAAAAGCGAGTGCAAACTATCTTAATTCTCAAATTGCAAAATTTGAAGCTATTGAAGCAGGATATGAAGAAGCTTTGATGCTTGATGAAGAAGGTTTTATTGCAGAAGGCACAGGAGAGTGCTTCTTTATCGTAAAAGATGGAGTTTTAATCACTCCTCCTAATGACTTTTCCCTAAAAAGCATCACTCAAGATACAGTGCTTAAAATCGCTCACGATCTTGGCTTAACTGTACTTCGTCAAAGAATTTCAAGAGATGAAGTTTATACTGCTGATGAAGCATTTTTTACTGGAACTGCTGCAGAAATCACCCCTATTAATAATGTTGATGCAAGAATTATAGGTAGTGGTATAAGAGGTCCTATTACTAAAAAACTTCAAGATGCTTATTTTGATGTAGTTTACGGACGCAATGAAAAATACGCATCTATGCTAACTTATATTTAAAGATAAAGGAAATAAATGCCAGCTGATTTGAATGATTATTTCAATAAAAAAAATGGAAACTCTAATAACAATAACAATCGACAAAATTTCAATTTTAAAGCCCCTGAATTCAATTTCAAGGGTTTTGGAAAATTTTCTCCTTTTGTCTATGGTGCAATTATTATTGTTTTGTTTTTAATTATCGCAAAACCTTTTATGGTAATAAATTCTGGGGAAATGGGGATTAAATCCACTACAGGTAAATATGATCCAAATCCTTTAGAACCAGGACTCCACTTTTTTCTACCTTTTATACAAAAAATAACCATAATTGATACTAGAGTAAGACAAATCAATTATGCTTCTATAGAAGGGAGTAATGAAAATTTATCTTCAGGCTCAGGCGTAATCAATAAAAACAGCATTTCTGTGCTTGATTCACGTGGCTTGCCTGTTTCTATCGATGTAACAGTTCAATACCGCCTAAATCCTTTACAAGTTCCTCAAACCATAGCAACTTGGAGCTTAAATTGGGAAAACAAAATTATAGATCCTGTGGTGCGCGATGTGGTTCGAAGTGTTGTGGGAAAATATACTGCTGAAGAGCTTCCAACAAATCGTAATGCAATTGCAACTCAAATTGAAGAGGGTATAAGAAAAACTATAGAAGCACAACCTAATGAGCCTGTAGAACTTCGTGCGGTTCAACTTAGAGAAATTATCTTACCTTTAAAAGTAAAAGAGCAAATCGAACGCGTACAGATTGCAAAACAAGAAGCAGAAAGAACCAAATATGAAGTAGAAAGAGCAAACCAAGAAGCTTTAAAAAAGGCTGCTTTAGCTGAAGGGGAAGCAAATGCAACCATCATCAGTGCTAAAGGTAAAGCAATGGCTGTAAAAATAGAAGCAGATGCGCAAGCTTATTCTAATAAAGAAATTGCAAATAGTTTAAATACTCCTTTGCTTAACTTAAAACAAATCGAAACCCAAAAAGAATTTAATGAAGCCTTGAAAGTCAATCAAGATGCCAAAATTTTCTTAACTCCTGGTGGAGCAGTGCCAAATATTTGGGTAGATACTAAGGATGCTAAAAAACAAAGTTCTGCTAATATGAACTAGGGTGTATAGAGTGGAAAGACTAAAAGAAATTGTGCATTTTTACACTACTCACTTGTATTTGGTGGATTATATGCTGATTTTATTTGTCTTTTTTCTCTTCACTTGTGTTCTACTCTTGTGTATCTTTTTACGCCACAAACCCGTGGCGGCTCTTTTAATTATCGCGCTTAATATAATCATTTGTTTTTTAGTTTATACATATGGGTATAAACTCATAGACAGCCAAGCAAGGAGTAGAAAAACAACCATTGTAGAACAAAAATTCATACAAAGTTCAGGAGCTTTGATTGTTGATTTTAATATCACAAATACTTCTAAAAACGACTTTAAACAATGTAAAATAATAGCTAAAATTTTCAAAGATAAGCTACCTCAAGATAATCTCATAAATACATATAAAAACAAATTTATTCCTTTTAGGCAAAAAAGTAGAGAGATTTTTAATCTAAAACAAAACACAACCCAATTTCAAAGAATTGCTTTTGACAATTTTAACTACGATAATAACTACACTATACGCCTAAATTCGGAGTGCTTTTAATGCAATTTACAATTTTTCATATTTTAGCTTTTGTTATTTTAATTTTTTGCTTTATTTTAATTTGTATTTTAATTTTCTTAAAGGTTAAACAAAAAGAATTTGCTTTAATTTCCTATACTATTGCAACTATTTTCACTGCTCTTTTAATCTATTCTGTATTTCTAACTATTAATCAATTTACAATCCAAGCTAGTCTTAGCAAACTTACCTTTTCTAGAGATTTAAGACACGAAAGCATTATTATCACAGGAAAAGTGCAAAATCTTACTAAATTTAATATTCGCAAATGCTATTTAATGTTAAGCATATTAAACAAAAAACAGGTTGGAGGAGAAATTTTTGATGATAAAAATGTACGTAATGCCAAAATGCAAAATACAAGCGTTTCTTATACTATAGAAATCATAGACACCCTTCCAGGCAATACATATAAAACTTTTAGAGCTGAAGCTCCTTTTCCGCCAAGTTTTGAAAATCCCGAATTTTACCACACTTTAAAATGCATTTAAAAAACTATGGTAAATATTAAATATTTTTAAAAATATCAATATACTATAATCCGTTAAACTTTTTAGGACAAATTTCAACTTAATTTTAAAAAATTTTTGATATATTGTTAAAATCTGATAATTTTCAAAAAATAATTAATGGGAGTTTATTCAATGTTTAAATCTTTGAATATAGGTTCAAAACTCGTACTATCAGTTGCCATCAGTGTAATTGTAGCTATAGTGGTTTTAATATCTATTGTATCCTCAGAAGTTGCTTCCTTTGCAGAAAGAGAAGCCAAAAATGCACTATTCATATCTTCAAAAAGATATGTAAACTACATGGAAGGTATTTTAAATGAACCCATTGTCTTAACAAAAAGTACCGCTTCTTCATTGAATGAAATATTTTCACAATATGATCAAATTGATGTAAATTTGGTTGAAAGTATTGTAAAAAATACTTTTGATAGTAGTGCAAGAGCAGAATATGCTTTTCTTTATCTAAAAGATCCTTCGGTATTAAGCAATACTGCTGCTATAGATAAAAATTTTAGAAGCCAAGATGGCAACACCTTTGCTATGATTTTTTCTGATACCACTTTAGAAAGATCAGGAGGTATAAAAGTTATCCGTACTCCAAATAATTTCGCGCAACTAAATATAATTCGAGAAATAGAACAAAATGCGAAATACGGGGATCATGATTCAGTATTTTTTGGTCCTCCTACACACCTTAATTATAATGGAAATGAGTTTTTGGGTATCAATCTGGGAATGCCTATTTTCAACAATAAAGGTAAGCTTGTAGGAGCTATAGGATATTCTTTGGATTTTAATGAAATTTCTAAAGCTTTACTTGATCCATCTTTAGACCTTTTTGAAGGTAATATAAGAATGATCACAAATGATCAAGGGGTTATTGCGGTTCACAATACCAACCCAGGAGCTATTTTAAAAAATTTGATTGATATCAATAAAGATCCTTCTATAAATTTAATCAATGATGCAGTGAAAGAACATAGACAAATCATCATTGATAATTATACCGATTCAATGGGGCAACCTAGTTACGCAAGTATCACTCCATTTAATACTTTAAATAATTCAAGCAAATGGAGCGTAGTTGTAACAGCGCCTAAGAAATCAGTTTTAGCACCTTTATATAAATTAGAATTTATTATCGTTGGTGTTGCCGCTATAGCTTTGATTGCTATTTTAGTAGTTGTATATTTTTGTGTAAGAAAAATAGTAGGAGCAAGAATTCCTATTATACTCAAAGCTCTAGAAAATTTCTTCCGCTTCTTAAATCATGAAAAAGTCGAAGTTCACACAATCAAAATTAGGGCCGATGATGAACTAGGAAAAATGGGTAAAATCATCAACGAAAACATCCTTGCTACTAAACAAGGTTTAGAACAAGATGCTAAAGCAGTAAAAGAAAGTGTTGAAACCGTAGGAGTAGTAGAAAGTGGTAATCTTACTGCAAGAATTACAGCTAATCCTAGAAATCCACAATTAATAGAACTTAAAAATGTTCTTAATAGACTTTTAGATGTTTTACAAACTAAAGTAGGATCAGATATGAATGCTATTCATAAGATCTTTGAAGAATATAAGTCTTTAGACTTTAGAAATAAACTTGATAATGCTAGTGGTAATGTTGAAATCACTACCAATGCTTTAGGAGATGAAATCGTTAAGATGTTAAAACAAAGTTCTGACTTTGCTAATCACTTAGCCAGTGAAAGTTCTAAACTTCAAAGTGCAGTTCAAAACCTTACTTCATCTTCTAATTCTCAAGCAGCTTCTTTGGAAGAAACAGCTGCTGCTTTAGAAGAGATTACTTCTTCTATGCAAAATGTTTCTGTAAAAACCAGTGATGTTATCACTCAATCTGAAGAGATTAAGAATGTTACAGGTATTATTGGAGATATTGCAGATCAAATCAATCTTCTAGCATTAAATGCTGCTATTGAAGCCGCACGTGCAGGAGAACATGGTAGAGGATTTGCAGTTGTTGCAGATGAAGTTAGAAAGCTAGCGGAAAGAACTCAAAAGTCTTTATCTGAAATAGAAGCTAATACTAATTTATTGGTTCAATCTATCAATGATATGGCAGAATCTATTAAAGAGCAAACTGCAGGTATTACTCAAATCAATGAGAGTGTAGCTCAAATTGATCAAACTACTAAGGATAATGTAGAGATTGCTAATGAGTCTGCTATTATTTCTAATACTGTAAGTGATATAGCTAATAATATACTTGAAGATGTGAAAAAGAAAAGATTTTAATTAGAGACTGATATATAAAATTTAGATTGATATGCGAGTATCAATCTAAAGATTTAATTCATTAACACTTTTAGCTGATTACTCGTTGATATCTTTTAATTCATTATTTATTAACACCTAAGTAGATTGGGTTGGTTTGTTTTATAAATAGATAATTTAATAATTTAGTATTTTTTATGCTATGATTTTATTGATTTAAAAATAAGGACTATCAATGAATCTTTGGGATAAAAAAGCTAAAAACTACGCAAGATACAATCAAAAACTCAATTCCATACAAGAGCAAACTTTTAAAGAATTAGAAAAACTAAATATAAGCTTTAAAAATAAAAGCATTATAGATATAGGATGTGGCACAGGAGTATGGACTTTACACTTAGCACAAAATGCAAAAGAAATCACCGCCCTTGATAATGCAAAAGCTATGTTAGAAATTTTAAAAGAAGATGCTAAAAAACTCCAATTAACAAATATAAAATATGAAAATTGCACTTTTACTGAATGGGTAAGTAAAAATCAAAATACTCAATTTGACATAGCCTTTTTGAGTATGTCTCCTGCTTTGCAAGATAAAAAAGATTATTTAAACTTTATCCAATTAGCTAAATTTCGAATTTATCTTGGTTGGGCAGATTATAGAAAAAGTGATTTTTTAGATCCTATTTTTAAGCATTTTAATACGGAATTTAAGGGTGTTTATAAGCAGGATTTGGAAAGTTATTTGCTAGAAAATGATATAAAGTTTCATAAATTTGTCTTTGATGAAACACGCATAGTAGAAAGAAGAAAAGATGAAGCTATAGAAAATGCTTTATGGCATTTAGATATGAATGGGGTTAAAGCTTCCAAGCAAGATTTAGAAGCTTTTGTGAAAGATGATATCACAGAAACTATACAATCAAAAATCAAACTTTTGGTTTTTTAATCATCCTTAAGATAAAATTCTATCTTAAGGTAGATATATAATCTTGTAATACTGAAATATTTTTATCAAAATACTCATTTTATAAAATTAAACTTAAAAGTAATTTTAGATTATTTTAGTTATTATTTTATTCTAATATTATTATAGGAGATTTTATGGATATAAATACTGTATTGATGATGATTTCAGACAAAATTCCATCTAATAGCTTGCCCCTTGTGCAAGACAAGCTTAAAAATGCAAGTGAAGATAAAATCAACTCTCTTGCCATCTTGCCTTTTAAAAGCCATATTATAGGTTTGATCTTAGGTCTATTTTTAGGTGCCTTTGGAATTGATCGTTTTTATAAGGGTGATATAGGTTTGGGGGTCGCTAAACTTATAACTTGGTTAGTAGGTGTTGTTACCATTTGGATTTATATCGGTGGTTTAATTCTATTTGCTTTATGGATATGGTGCATTGTGGATTGGTTTTTAGTGTGGAAAGGCATCAAAAAAGACAATCTTAATAAAATCTTAGCCGTATTATAAAAAATAACACCTTAGATAAAAACTAGTTTTAAAACTAGTTTTTATCTTACTCTAAATTTTAAAGTTTCTCCTGCCATAAAAGGAACTACTTTTTCACTTTCGTTTTTATATTCGTTTGGAACTTGCCATTCTTGATTTTCTAAAACGATGGTTTTTTCTTTGTCAAAGGTTAAATTATGTACTTTGCAAGCATTATCTGAAATAAATCTTTGTAAATTGGCTTCATTTGAATTTTTACTAAAAAGATCAGCTAAAACACAAAGCGCCACACTCGCACTAAACACACCCGCTGCACAACCGCAACATTCTTTTTCATGCTTAGGATGTGGCGCGCTATCGCTTCCGAACATAACTTTTTCATATCCACCAAAAGCAAGCTCACAAAGCGCTTCTTTATCTTTGTAATGCTTAGCTATAGGCTTGCAAAAAAGATGAGGCTTCATTTTTCCACCGATAACATCATCTAAAGTGATGATTAAATGATGCAAAGTAATGGTTGCATATAAATTTTCATAATCTTTCAAAAGTTCACATAAGGTTTGAGTCGTAATATGCTCCATAACAATCTTAAGACGCGGAAAATTTTTAGCCAAATTTTCATAGATTTTAGCAAAATTGCTTTCCCTATCCATCACAAAATCATTGGTTTCTCCATGCACTAAAAGTGGAATTTGTAAATCACTCATCACTTCTAAAGTAGGTTTTAAATTCTCTATATCAAAGCTTGAAACCCCGCCTTTTGAATTTGTAGTAATGCCCGCAGGATAAAGCTTGATACCAAAAATTTCATCTTTGGCACTTTCAAGAAATTTTTCATCATAATTTTTAAAAAAAAGAGTCATTAAAGGAGTGAAATTCTCATTTTCACAAGCATTTATTATACGCGTTTTATAAGCTTTTAAACTCTCTAAATCACAAAGTGGTGGAACTAAATTTGGCATAATCACACCCGCACGAAAATCTTTAGCACTAAAAGGTGCAACCAAGCCTAGCATATTTTCATCTCTTAAATGCAAATGCATATCTAGTGGGTTTTTAAGTGTCATTTTTTCTCCTAAATCAATAAACAAATTTTATCTTATAAAGCCAAAAAGAATGATAAAAAGAAGAATAATTAAAACAAGAAAATTTATTTTCTAATCACAAGGGATGCAAAGTTGATAAAATCCATTTTTCAACTTTTTAAAAAGCTTTTTTTCTTCTAAAAATTTAAAAGTTGCGATGATGGTAGGTTTGCTTTGATTTAATCTTGCTTCAAGCTCACTTATTTTTACCATCACAAAACCATTCTCATCCGCATTTTCACATAAAAATTGAAGCAGCTCAAAGCGTTTTTTGCCTAAAATTTCTCTCATTAAATTTTCAATTTTTACAGCCATAGTTTTCCTAAGATAAAACCCCAAATAAAAAGCGCTAAACACACACTAAAAAATACTGCCGCACTTGCACAATCTTTAGCAACTTTAGCTTTTTCATGCCATTCATTTGTAATCAAATCCACACAAGCTTCTATGGCTGAATTTAAAGCTTCAACGATTAAGATGAGAATTAAAACAGCGATTAAAAATAAATGCTCTAAAAAGCTTACATCTAAAAAAAAGCTAAAAACGATAGCGGGGATAATCACGCAAAGCTCTAGTCGAAAAGCCATTTCATTTTTAAACAAGGCTAGAATTCCTTCTAGCGCATATCGTGCATTATTTAAAAGATGATATTTTGGTTTCATTAATTAGCCTTTAAAGCTTGATTTAATATATCATAGCTTGGCTCATAGACAGCGGTTTGAATATTAAAATAACCCAAAAGCGTGCTAAAAAGATTATCTTGAGAAAGATTTAAACTTTTATGATTTTGAGCTGTGGTCATTAAATTTTCATCACTACTCCAAAAAATAACAGGAATATGAGTTTGATGTCTTGGTGCTATAGCATAAGGCATTCCGTGTAAATAAATTCCATTTTCACCCAAACTTTCTCCATGATCTGAAAGGTATAATAAAGAACTCTCATAATCTTTTTTTTCTTTTAAAAGTTCGATAATCTCACTTAAAAGATAATCCGTATAAAGCAAAGTATTGTCATAAGTATTGATTAAAGCCTCACTAGCACATTTTGAAAGTTCATTAGTATCGCAAGTTGGAGTAAATTTTTTAAATTCGCTTGGATAACGCTTATAATAGGCTGGTCCATGAGAGCCTTGCAAATGAAGAACTATGATATTTTGAGTATCTAAATTGCCTAATCTTTCTTTTAAAGAAGGCAATAAATTCTCATCCCAATCGCTAGAGAGTTGCTGCTTGTCAGATAACCTATCGCAAACTCCTTTACACTTGCCTGAATTATTATCTATCCAAGAAGCTTTTACGCCTGTTTTTTGCAAGATATCCATAACATTTTCTTGATATTCGCTACTTGAATAGTTTTGACGCTTTGAAAGAGAAAACATACAAGGCAAACTCACCGCCGTAGCAGTACCGCATGAAGAAAAATTATCAAAAAATACTACATTATTTTTATTGGTATAAAAATTAGTATCATTTTTAGCATATTCTCCAAGAGAATAATTCGCCGCTCTAGCAGTTTCACCCACTACTAAAACTAAAAGTTTCTTTGTAGTATTATCCTCTTTAAACGCATCATCGCCTATGGTTTTAAATTCAGGCTTTGGCTTTAAAAAACGCACATAATAACGATATACAGCATAAATTGGATAAAAAGGAACATTATACATTCTTATTTCGTTGTAAGTTCTAAAAAAAGGTATAAAGGTTTTACTTAAAGGCATAAAGAAGATTAAAAATATAAAACAACCCAAAAACGCACTTAAAATCCTAACTCGTATTCTTTTAAAAAAATCTTGTTCTACATTATTTTCAATACGAATTTTTAAAATAAAAATGCAAAAAAGTAAAACAATAATAACCGATAAAACCAAACGCCAACTTAGCAAATCTTTCACTTCTTTTACATCAGTTTGCACGACATTTTGTATCATATCTGAATCAATTAAAATTCCATAAAAAGTAATAAAATAAAGACTAATGCAAGATGATAAAATAAAAAATATAGATAATATTTTAGTTAAATATTTTACAAAAATAAGTGAAAAAATCATATGGACCAAACCAAAATAAGCCACAATAAAAACTAAAGTTAGCAATAAATTTTGGGATAATTTTTCATAAACAAATGAATGCAAATTAAAATTTAAAAGTGTAATAAGTATAGAATTAAAAAGTACAAATTGAAACCAAGAAAGTTTAAATTTAAACATATTCTCTCCTTAAAAAATAACTAAAAGGCAAAGTTTAAAAGGAAAAAGCTAACCATTAGTAATATTTTTTATTAATTATGATATTATTTTTATTTCAAAAATTTAAGGATTAACTGATGAAACTACTTTCATGGAATGTCAATGGCTTAAGAGCTATTTGTGATAAAAATGCACTTGATTGGATAATAAAGGAAAATATTGATTTTATAGGTTTTCAAGAAATTAAAGCACATGAAGATAAATTTCCTAAGAAAATTTATGAATATCCTTTTAAGCATATGTATTCTAATTCTGCCAAAAGAGCTGGATACTCGGGTGTTATGAGTCTTTGCAATTTTGATAGCGAAGTGAAAAAATGTGAATTTTTTGATGATGAAGAAGGTAGAGTTTTAGAACATCGTTTTAAAAATATAGCACTTTTTAATATCTATTTTCCAAATGGACAAAAAGATGAAGAGCGTTTGGGTTTTAAGATGAAATTCTATGCGGATTTTTTAGTGTATTTAGAAAAGCTTTTAAAGGATGGTTTTGAGATTATTATTTGTGGTGATGTCAATACCGCGCACAAAGAAATCGATCTTACCCATCCAAAAGCAAATGCCAATACCTCGGGATTTTTACCCATAGAAAGAGCTTGGATTGATGATTTGCTAAAACTTGGTTTTATTGATACTTTTAGAGAGATTAATGGCGATATCAAAGAAAAATACTCGTGGTGGAGTTATAGAATGAAAGCAAGAGAAAGAAATGTGGGCTGGAGAATTGATTATTTTTTCATTTCAACAGGTTTAAAAGACAAGCTTAAAAATGCTTTCATAAGAGATGATATTTTTGGTTCAGATCACGCGCCTGTAGGTATAGAAATAGATATTTAATATCCCACAAAAATGGGATATTATTTTTTAATGAGTTTTTTTGCCCTTTCCCAAAGTCTTACACCTAGTTTTTTAGCTTTTTTTGAATTTAATTCTTTGTATTTTTCTCCTGCTACTTTTTCAAGCTCAAGAATTTCTTGTTTAAAGCGGTGTAATTTTCTTTGAGTCAGTCTATTAAAATCATTGATTTTTGGGTTTTTCTTGATATCATTTAAAACCAAAAGTAATTGCTCTCTACTCTCAACGGCAAGGCGTTTAAATTTGGCAAAAAGATTATCAAGCTCATGCTCTAATAAATTTTCAACTATATCTTTTGATGGATTTTTTTGTTCTTTAATTTCTCTTTTTAAAAGCGCGATAAAATCATCTTCTATGCCTATCAATTCTTTACTTTTAAGACTTACATCTTCTTCAAATTTTGCATAAGTAAGTGAAGTTTTAAATTTTTCCATAGCCAAAGAAATTCCATCTCTAGTCCCTTTAATCACGCCAAGACAAAGATCTTTAGCATAAGCCATAGATTCATTTGCTATCTCAAAAGCTGTGTTTAAAATAATACTTGAAATTTTTAAAATACGCTCTTTTTCAAAATGAGCCTCACAAATAGCGTTATAAACAAGACTTTTAGCAATTTCACTACTAGTAAGCTCTATATCTTCAGCTTTTTCAAGAGTGGTTAAAAAAGCACTTTCAGCAGTTTCTTTTAAAATTCCAAGCATTTCTATATCAAATAAAATCGCATCATTTAATCCACTGCTAAATTCATTACAAAAAGAACATTCTTGTAAGATATTTTCAAATTCAAGAAAATTATCACTGATTTGATTTTTGATTAAATTCTTTTGATTTTCGATTTGTTTGTTTAGCAACTCTGCCTCGCTGATATATTCATAAAGGACATTTTGAGCATCTCCTATACTAGCTTTTACTAAAGCTTTGATAACTTTTGCAACATTTTCATCATCAAATAAATCAAGTTTTTTTAAAATAGTTAAAAACTCAACCAAAAGCAAATTTAAGATCTTTTTAGTATTGTGTGGATCTTGCGAAATTTGTTTATATGCAAGATTAAAACTTAAATCCTCAAGTAAATCTTTCACCTCATCTTTTTTGAGATTGGATAAAGAATTTTCAAATATAATCAAAGTATTTTTCATTATAATCCCCTTCTTTCTTAAAGCACAAATTTAGCTTTAGCTTTTAATTTTTCGAAAATATCCAAACGATCCTTTTTGCTATCTACATAAACACTCAGCAAAAAACTTTGATATTTTCCACTAGAACTTGCATTAGAATGTTTGTATTTAAAATCTCTTTGTCCTAAAAGCTCTTCAAACAAAGCTCCTGCATGAACATGTGCTTCAAAAATCACCTTATAATCCCAAAAAGTAGGATAATTAACAATAGGCTCTTGTTTAAGATCGCACAAATTTACCACTTTTACCCCCTTCTTTACTTTCAAGTACAATTTCACTTATTTTCATCGTTTTATCAATGGCTTTAATCATATCATAGATAGTTAAAAGTCCTATGCTAACACCGCTTAAGGCTTCCATTTCTACCCCTGTTTTACCCTCGCATTTTACCGTTACTATAAGTTTAAAGGTATAGTCTTTAGGAAATTCAACTATATCTGTCTCAATCTTAGAAATCATCAAGGGATGACACATAGGGATAATTTCACTGGTTTTTTTAGCTCCCATGATAGCTGCTATAACAGCAGTTTGAAGCACGGGGCCTTTTTTTGCGGTATTGTTTTTTATAGCCTTAAAAGCTTCTTCGCTCATGCTGATCATACCGCTTGCTGTGGCCACTCTTTTACTCACATCTTTTTGACTTACGTCTACCATTTTAGGGCGGTTGTTTTCATCCAAATGAGTCAATTCCATCATCAACCTTTTTAAAAAATATAAAAAATTATAGCAAAAGCAATCAAATTTAAGCTAAAATTAGATTTTATTTTATTTATCAAGGAGTAAATAATGGCTTATGATGATGAAGATTTAGAATTTGATGATTATGAAGGCGAAGAAGATGAGTATGCTCACAACCATCACAAATCCTACAATTATGATGATGATGATTATGACTTTGATGATGAAGCAAATGATGATGATTTTTATGAAATGGATTAAAAATGAGAAAAACTCTTAGTAAAAAAGATATAAAAACACTAGGACTTTCATCTTTGGGCGGAACCTTAGAATTTTATGATTTTATTATCTTTGCATTTTTTTCAAGTTATATTTCAAAAAACTTCTTTCCTGAAAATTTAAGCCCTTTTTGGCAACTTTTCAATACCTATGGTATATTTGCGGCAGCTTATGTGGTAAGACCACTAGGCGGTATAGTGATGGCACATTTTGGTGATAAATTTGGGCGCAAAAAAATGTTTATGCTAAGTATTTTACTTATGGTAATACCAACTTTTGCACTAGCCTTTATCCCTTCTTATGAAAGTATTGGTTATCTTTGTGTAGCACTTTTAATGCTTATAAGAATAGCTCAAGGTATTTCCATAGGAGGAGAATTGCCCGGTGCTTGGATTTTTGTATATGAACATTCTCCAAAAGGACAAAGAAGAACTTATATAGGCTTTTTAACAGCTTCTGTAGTGGGTGGAATTTTACTTGGAAGTATAGTATTTTTACTAATGCACAAAATTTACACTCAAGAAGAACTATATGAGTGGGCTTGGAGAGTTCCTTTCTTTCTAGGTGGAATTTTTGGACTTATTTCAATATATCTTAGAAAATTTTTAAGTGAAACTCCTGTTTTTGAACAAATGAGAAAAGAAAATGTTTTGGAAAAATTTCCGCTTAAAGAAGTATTTAAAAGAGCAAAAGCGGGTGTTGTTATCTCAATGTTGATCACTTGGGTTTTGACAGGTTGTATTATTGTAATGATTTTATTTATCCCAAAATATATGGCAGAAATTTTACAATTTGATACCAATTTCCAAACTTATTTACAAATGGGTGGAATTTTCTTTATTTCTTTAGGTTGTATTATAAGTGGAATTTTAGCCGATAAAATAGGTATTTTTAAATCTGGTATTATTTTTTCCTTGTTTTTTGGCTTAGCTTGTGCATTTTATTTTCACTTTCTTTACAATACAAATGCTAATATAATCCTAGTCAGTATTTTTTACTTAATGGCTTGCTTTTTTGGCGGAGTAATGAATTTTTGCCCTTTGATAATGAATGAAGTTTTTGAAGCAAAGATTAAATTTTCAGGACTTTCTTTTTCTTATAACATTGCCTATGCCATTGCAGGAGGCATAACCCCTCAACTTGCACTTTTATTGCATAAATTTGCATTTGCAAATTTAGATAATGCGTGGCGTTTTTCTTTGGGTTATTATATGTTTTTAATCGTTTTATTAGCTTTATTATCAGCTTTTATTTTTAGATATCTTAATAATACCCAACGCACATACTCTCAGTGATTTTTATACGCTTTTCAAAAGGCGTGGGGCTAAAAAAATGACATTTTTCTATGTAAATATGCTGATAATAATTTAGCCCCAAAAAATCATAAAATTTTTTAAGATTGACAAATTTAATACCATGAATTTCTTTTAAATCTAAAAGTTTATAAATTGAAGAATTATTTTTTTTCACAAGATGCGATGGGGCTAGTCCCGTAAAAGAACAAAAGGCACTTGCTAATACAAAACCACTTAAATCGCTGCATTGTTTTAAAACTTCTCGATGTTTTTCTAGGATAGAATTCTTGTGTAAAAAAATAATACGAGTCCCTTGATATCTACCGATTTCTACTTTTTTCCAAAATTTATAAGCATTTTTTGAAATTCCAGCTAAACGATGAAATTCCGCGTTTAAAACATAATGGTCTAAAAATTCATTAGGTGGTAAAATAATACTTTTCATTTATTTAATAAAACAAATTTTTTAGCCTTCTTTTATCAAGTTTTCTTTAGCCTCTTTTGGAAGTTTTGAGATAAAATTATCAAGATTAAAATCAATCCCTTGACTTCGGGCTTCATTAATCAAAGCAATAGAAGCCTTGATATTAAAAGAAGAAAAATTATTATGAGGTGTAAAAAGATGATCGACAACCGAAAGAGCGTAAGCTGATTTTTTAACTTCATTTCTAGCTGCGTGTGGAGATCGAGCAAAACAAATAGTTTCAACTAGCATATCATCAAATTTCCAACGATAAAGTAAAAATCCTAAGAATGAAATATGATCAACACCTAAAAATTCATTCTCCACTATAGATAAATCACTAAAATTATTTTTTTCCAATCTAGCTAAGAACTCGCCATCTTTTTTATTTTGAATAAGAAAATTAGAAAAAACTACAATACCAAGTCTTAAAAGCATAGAACAAGGCACTAGCAAATGCGATAGCTTTTTATCCTCATTACCCAACCAATCCATAATAAAAGAAGTTTCCTCACTGCATTTGCTTACAAAATCTGCTGTGTCTAATCCATAAGGCGATACATCGATTTTAAAACTATCCCTAATTGAATCTGCCATGATGGTATTAACGATATTGCCTATGCCCAAAAGAGAGACAACTTGAGGTAAAGAGGTGATTTCTCTTGAAAAACCATAAAAGGGAGAATTAGCCAAGCGTAAAAGCTTAGCAGTCATTAAAGGATCACTTGAAATAATATTAGCAATTTCATCAATTTTTACATTAGAACCCGATTCGTTGATATATTTTCTTAGTTTATTTATGGTATCAGGCAAAGGAGGTAAAACTTCAACACTTCGGAGTAAAATTTCATTCATATCAGTTGCCATATATTTTCCTTGGGCTATAGTTTTTTATTAATCTGTTATTATAACTAAATTTTAATTTACTTATACGATGATTTTTAATATATATGCAAGAAAGTTTCTAAAATAGCCTTATATGTTACAAAACTCTATTCTTTACAAGTAATATTTTAATTTTGTTATTATATAATTTTTGTGATTTTATTAATAAATCTTAAACAAAATTAATTTTTACTAGGGTTGTATTTTGAAAGTTTAATGTAGCGAATGTCGAAATATGAGTTAAGATTTAAATCTTAACTCATTAAATTAAAGTGCTTTTTTTGCAGCTTCTGCGATTTTTGCAAAAGCAGCAGCATCATTCATTGCCAAATCAGCTAGAATTTTTCTATCAAGCTCAATACCTGCTTTTTTAAGTCCATTAATAAATTTAGAATAACTTAAATCATTTAATCTGCAAGCAGCATTGATACGCACAATCCAAAGACGGCGAAAATCTCTTTTCTTGCGGCGTCTATCGCGATACGCATAAACAAGACTTCTTTCTAATTGTTCTTTTGCTTTTCTAAAATGTTTGCGGCGTCCACTATAAAAACCGCGTGCTAATTTTAGAACTTTTTTATGTCGGCGGCGTCTTACAACACCTGTTTTTACTCTTGCCATTTTTATTTCCTTTCATAAAGTGGCGTCCATTTTGGAGCTTGCCCTTAAATTCTTAAAACAAATCAAGGGGAGTTTGAATGACTTATGTCAAAAACTTAAATTCCTAACATTTTTTCTACAGCTTTTACATTTGTGCTGTGCACATATTTAGCTGTGCGAAGATCACGCATTCTTTTTGCAGGTTTCTTAGTCAAAATATGGCTTCTAAAAGCAGAACCTCTTTTGATTTTATTTTTACCTACTTTAAAGCGTTTAACTGCGCTTTTTACGCTTTTCATCTTTGGCATACGCTTTCCTTTCGGATAAATTTTTAAATTTTTTCAAAAAGAAAAGCTAAATGCTAGCAAATTTTTGCTAATTTTTGACTGAATTTTATATTTAAAAAAACTTGGCACACCTTTTGCTTATAAAAAACTAGCAATATTTTTGAAAGATTTTAAAATGACTATAAATTCGGCAAACCCTTATCAAAATTTGGCCTTATCTAATCCTTTGCAAAATAGCCAAGCTTTGAATTTAATCAAAGATAAGAAAGATTCAAATTTAGAAGAAAATGAAAACAATTTAGAAAATTTAAATTATATTTTTAACACCACTTCTTATGCAAGCGAATTTGGCTTTAGGATAGATGAGAAAGGTTTTTTTGAAAAAGACTTAAATAAAATCGCTAATATACCCGAATCTTATAATATCAATATCAAAAGCGTTAGAAGTATAGCCAAAGAATTAACAAGACAAGATGCAAATTTAAATTACAACAAAATAGACCTACCCTATCTTTTAAATAGCTATCATAGCTCACTAAAGTCTATCAATTTAGAATTTAGTGAAAATGATAATGCTAATTTAAGTCGCGATATGATTTCAAAATTTGCTACTGGATTTTCTACTGAAAATGGAGAATTTTTAGGCAAAATTTCAAGAATTTACAATAATCAAGAAGAATTAAACTCCACACTAAGCAAAACCCTAAACCTAAATACTTTAATGCTGGATAATAAAATCACTAATTTCCATTTTGATAGAGCGTTAAATAATACCTCATCTAATGAAATTTTAAAACCTTACCTAACCAAAAATGCCGAGGTTTCAAAATCAGGACTTTTGATGAATTTTATTTATCATGATATCAAAACACAAAATGATAACGAGCTTAATTTTTTTATGAAACCTGCGAGTTTAGAGCTCAATGCTCACACTAATTTTCAAAAAATCCTTAGAGGAGAAATGGATATAAAAGACTATATTAAGCAACAAAATGAACAAAAAATGAGTTTTGATCTATATCTTTATGTGAATGGAGTAGATAAAAAAACCGCTTCTCAAGATAAACTTTCAGTTTTTTTTCAACAATATGTTAATTATCAAAAAGATATGGATTTAAGGGAGTTTGCAAATTCAAGCTCTATCTTCCAAATTTATATTGATCAAAATCATAGCGAATTTAACTCTCTTAAAGAAGAATACCAAAGCCAAAATAAAGATTTAGAAAAACTAGATAATGCTAACAATATGCGTTCTAATTCTATAGAAAATTTTTTAAATCGTCGTCAAAAACAAGCCAATTTAAATAAGATATTAAATTCTTATTTATCAGTATTGCTTTAAGTAAGTTTATAAATATTTAAAAATACAAATTTTAACTCATAATTCTTTGTATTTTTTTACTTTAATATTCATATTTTTGCTATAATTTTTAAACTAGAATTTATATTTTTCTGTTATTATCCGTTTTCATAAAGAGATAAAAAATATCCGAATTAAAATTAAGGAAATTAAAGTGAAAGTATATTTAGACAATAATGCAACAACGATGCTTGATCCAAATGCATACGAATTAATGTTGCCATTTTTAAAAGACATGTATGGAAATCCAAACAGTCTTCATCAATGGGGTAGTGCAACTCACCCTGCTTTAAGAGAAGCCATGGATAAACTTTATGCGGGACTTGGCGCAAATGATCTAGATGATATAGTTATAACATCCTGTGCTACTGAGAGTATCAACTGGGTGCTTAAGGGTATATATTTTGATCATATTTTAGATAAAGAACGCAATGAAGTGATTATCTCTAGCGTAGAACATCCAGCAGTAGCTGCCGCAGCTCAATTTTTAAAAAGTTTAGGTGTAAAGCTTATAGAACTTCCAGTAAATGAAGAAGGAGTTTCTACTCCTCAAGATTTACAAAATGTGATCAGTGATAAAACTGCACTTGTTAGCGTAATGTGGGCTAATAATGAAACAGGAATGATTTTTGATATTCAAAAAATGGCAGAAATTACTCATGAATTTGGAGCGCTTTTTCATACAGATGCTACTCAAGCAGTAGGGAAAATCAAAGTGAATTTAAACCAAGTAGGAGTTGATTTTGCTTCATTTTCAGCTCATAAATTCCATGGACCAAAAGGTGTAGGCGGACTTTTTATCAAAAAAGGTCTTAAGCTCACTCCTCTTTTGCATGGCGGAGAGCATATGGGAGGTAGAAGAAGTGGTACATTAAATGTGCCTTATATAGTTGCTATGGCAGAAGCTTTGCGTATTGCGAACACTATGCTTGAATTTGAAGACTCACATATTCGCCGTTTAAGAGATAAACTTGAAGATAGTATTTTAGCTCTTCCAGATACTAGTGTTGTAGGAAAAAGAGAGCATCGCGTTCCTAATACAATTTTAGCAAGTATTAAGGGTGTTGAAGGCGAAGCTATGCTTTGGGACTTAAATAAAAATGGTATTGCAGCAAGCACCGGATCAGCCTGTGCTAGCGAAGCATTAGAAAGCAATCCTATCATGGAAGCAATCGGAGCTGAAAATGACTTAGCGCATACAGCTTTAAGACTTTCTTTATCACGCTTTAATACAGAAGATGAAATTGATTATGCAGCAAAACAAATCAAAGCTGCCACAGAACGCTTAAGAGCAATTTCTTGTACTTATGCTTATAATCCAAATAATTATAAATAAAAGGATAAAAAAATGGGAAAAAATAGTTTAATTGGTGGATCTATCTGGGATGAATACTCACAAAAAGTCCAAGATAGAATGAATAATCCACAACATATGGGGGAATTTACAGAAGAAGATGCCAAAAATAGAAATGCCAAACTTATCGTAGCTGATTTTGGTGCAGAAAGCTGTGGCGATGCAGTAAGACTTTTTTGGCTTGTGGATGAAAAAACAGATACTATTATTGATGCTAAATTTAAAAGCTTTGGCTGTGGAACTGCCATAGCAAGTAGTGATACAATGGTAGATCTTTGTATAGGAAAAACTGTGGATGAAGCAGTTAAAATTACTAACTTAGATGTAGAATTTGCAATGCGAGATAATCCAGAAACTCCAGCTGTTCCGCCTCAAAAAATGCATTGTTCGGTTATGGCTTACGATGTGATTAAACAAGCAGCAGCGCATTATAAAGGAATCAATCCTGAAGATTTTGAAGATCAAATCATAGTTTGTGAGTGTGCTAGAGTAAGTCTTGGAACTATCAAAGAAGTGATCAAACTCAATGATTTACACACTGTAGAAGAAATCACTCAATACACCAAAGCAGGTGCTTTTTGTAAATCCTGTGTAAAACCAGGAGGACATGAAAAAAGAGAATACTATCTGGTTGATATTTTGGCTGAAACAAGAGCTGAAATGGATAGAGAGAAACTTAAAAATGCTGTGAAAAGTGATGTAGCATTTGATGAAATGACTTTAGTAGGTCAATTAAAAGCAGTAGAAGCTGTTTTAGATGCAGAAATTCGTCCTATGCTCCATAATGATGGTGGAGATTTGGAAGTAATTGATATACAAAAGGCCGAAGGTGCCGCAATTGATGTATATATTCGCTATCTTGGAGCTTGCAGCGGATGCTCAAGCGGAAGCGGTGCAACTCTTTATGCTATCGAAACTATCTTACAAGAAGAACTGAGCCCAAATATTCGCGTTATGCCAGTTTGATATTTAGAATAGTAAGAGTATTTCTTACTATTCATCTTTTATACTACCTTAGGCTTTAAATCAAGTGGGGGTAAATTTTCTATATAAATACTGCGGCTTGGGAAAGCAAAAGTTAAACCATTTTTTTCAATGATACGCATAAATTCAAGCATTAACTCTTGTCTAGCTTCTCTAAATTCTTTCGCATCTATAGCCTTTGTATAAAAATACAATTCTATATTAATACTACTATCTGCAAATTCACTCAAAGCAACATAACAAGCATTTTTATAGCCCTCAAGATCATTGATAGAAACCAAATTTTGACGATATTTTGTTGTATGATCACCATACTTTAATGCTCCATCATCTTCATGTGCCACCAAAGGACTCGTATATAAAAGCTCTTTTAAATCCTTTACACAATTTTCTAATTTTTCAGGAGTAGCATCATAACCAACACCAAGATATATTTTAACATGGCGCCCCATGCGTCTTTTGCTCCAGTTTTTTATATTTGCCCCCATGATAGTAGAATTAGGCAAAAATACAAGACAATTATCAAAAGTTCGAATAGTTGTCTTTCTAAGTCCTGTTTCAACCACTGTGCCTTCTACTCCAGAAACTTCAACCCAATCCCCTTGATTAAAGCTATTATCAAACAATAAAAGTATAGAAGCAAAAAAGTTTGCAATAATATCTTTTGCAGCCAAAGCCACCGCCAAACCACCTATCCCTAAAGATGCGATAATAGCTGAGATATTAAAACCAAGTTGTGCTAAAATATAAAGAAGCGCGATCACAAAGATAACAAAATATAAAATTTTAATGACTAAATTTACGACTTCTTTTTTACCACTTTTTTGTGCAAGTTTTGAAACTAAAACCACGCCATATCCATCAAGTATCCTTAAAATCAGCCAAGCGATTAAAACAGCATAAATTATATGAAAAAGATTACTTAAATTAATACTTAAAGGAGTAGGATAGGTTATTATCGTAAGACAAAGTGAAATAGCATAACAAACAAGCAAGAAACCTACCGGTTTTTTAATATTGTCTATAAAAATAACTTTAATATCATCTGCATCGCTTTTATTGCGATAAACTAAACGAACGAGGATAAAATAAACTATATTTGAAAAAAAGCGCCTTAAAGACATAAAAAAAGCTAAAACTAAAAGCGAAATAACTATCTTACCTGTATTTATAAAATCAATATTGGCTATTTCATTGATACGATCTATCCATACTTGAAGTTCAAGTAAAGAAAAAATATAATTACTTTCTAGCAAATCTGCATTTGCGCGCAAATATTTTAAAATTTCTACATAAGCATCCACAGCATTAAAAATCACTTCTTCTTTATTGGAAATTTTCTCTAATTCAGATGGATTATTGATTTTAGCTTTATAAATACTAAGATCTATATTGGTTGAATTTTGCAAATTTTCCATTGCCTTATCGACCGTAGAGATTATACTTTCACTATTTGCTGCATTTTTAAAAAGTTTTTCAAGCTCAAATAAAGATGAATAAAAACTTTTAACAACATCTAAGTATATAATATTTAAGGTTGTATCTACATAAACATAAGGTTTGTTTATACTCTTCTTTTGCAAATCTAATAAATTTTGCCTTGTTTTTAAAAAGCTTTCTACTGCTTTTTCATTGATTTGTTGCTTTACTATCATATCGGGCATTTTAGAAAGAATAGACTTTTTATCTTTTTCAAATTCGCTTAAAATTCCATCATAAGAACTTGAATTTTCATCATTATTTTTTTTAAATTCTTTAATTTGACGATTTAAATCGATATATTTTTGCACCAGACTATAAACACTCTTATCTTGCGCACTTGCATTGGTATCTATAAGGCGAAATTCATCACCCCAAAGACATGAAATGCCTAAAAGAAATAAAATGATTATTTTTTTCATTGTGTTTTCCTATTTTGAATTAATTTAAAAATTTTAGCCTTAAAATCATACTCATATATTTCACCTGTTTCAATGATATAATACCAAGCATGCACTTCTAATCTTCCTTCATCTAAAGCTTCTTGAACCCCTGGATAAGTAAAAATATTTTGCAAAGAATTCACTAAGTTAAGTTTTTCAGTAAGCCAAGAACGCATAGCTATATCATCTCTTGCAAAGATCGTAACATCTCTTTTTATAGGATCAAGCATAGTAAGCCATTTTTTTACATTAGGAATTTTATCTAATTCTTCATCAGAATAGTATAGCGCATTACAACCACCACAATTACTATGTCCACACACAACGATATTCTTAATGCGTAAAGAATTTAAAGCATATTCTATTGCTGAAGTAGTTGCTAAATAATCCTGACCCACACGATAAGGCGGAACAATATTTGCGATATTTCGTATCACAAAAAGTTCACCTGGGCCTGTATTAGTGATTAAATTAGGAATCACTCTAGAATCAGAACAACCTATAAAAAGAGTATGAGGATTTTGCTTATTTTTAAGACTTTCAAAAAGTTCTTCATGTTCTTTAAAATCCTCTTGCATAAATTTAATCGCACCGCTAATAAGATTATCCATATATCAACCTAATTGAAAAATCTTAAAATTATAACAAATTTTCAGCAAAGAATTTCACCTGCAAGCAAACATTCACAAATTAACTCTTTATTAAATTTTTTATGCTAGAGTTCGCTCAAGATTTAAGTTAAAATCAAAAATCTTTTAAGGAGGATGAATATGAGTCTTTACGATAGAGACTATTCACGATCAAGAGAATTTGAAAACACTCGTTCAAGTGAACTTGGTATTTTTATTAAACAAACCTATCAACTTTTTGCAGCTTCTCTTTTAGCAGCAACTGTTGGTGCATATGTAGGAATTTATGCTTTAGCGGCATTTTTTATACAATCACAAGTAACCTTTTGGATACTTTTTGCTGTCGAAATAGGACTTTTAATTGCTTTGCAATTTAAAAAACGCGAAGCTCCACTGAATTTAATTTTGCTTTTTGGCTTCACTTTTTGTTCGGGCTTAACCCTAACACCCTTACTTATTTCTGTTCTTGCTCTACCAGCAGGCGGAGTAATCATTGCTCAAGCTTTTGCTTTAACAACAGTAGCTTTTGCGGCACTTAGTATTTTTGCTATGAATACCAAAAAAGATTTCACGCTAATGGGTAAAGCTTTATTTATAGTTTTAATCGTGGTTGTAGCAGCTTCCTTGCTTAATATCTTTTTCCAAAGCAGTTTGCTAAATTTAACTATTTCAGCCGTAGCAGCGATTTTATTTTCATTCTATATTCTTTATGATACACAAAATATTATTCGCGGAAACTATGAAACTCCAATTGAAGGTGCTGTAGCACTTTATCTTGACTTTGTAAACCTTTTTGTATCTTTACTTAATATCCTAAGAAGTTTCAATAGCAGATAATTTTTGCGGGAAGTCCCCGCAAAATTCTCAAAAATTTCAAATCTTTTCAAGTTTTATTTAGTTACAATATCTAACTCAAAAAATTTTTAAAATTTAGGAAAATTTATGATTACTCTTTTAATTATTTTGCAGTTTGTCATCGTTGTTATTATTTGTATAGCTGTTCTACTTCAAAAAAGTTCAAGCATAGGACTTGGAGCTTATAGTGGAAGTAATGAAAGCTTATTTGGAGCAAAAGGACCCGCAGGATTTTTAGCAAAATTTACTTTTATAATGGGAATTTTACTGATTGCTAATACTATTGGTTTGGGATATTTATACAATAGCACAAGTAAAGATTCTTTAGCTGAAAAAATTAAAATCGAAACAAATACGAGTATTCCTGCTGCTCCAAATGCTATAAATGTGCCAGCTATTCCAAGCGCTCCACAAATACCTAATGAAGTAAATACAAGTAAGTAATTTATAAGGAAAAAATATGATTAATGAAATTTTAAATAAACAAAAAACTCAAAGCGAAAAAAGCTTAGAAGCTTTAAAAAAAGACTTTACTACCCTACGCACAGGCAAGGTCAATACACATATCTTAGATCATATTCAAGTAGATTACTATGGCTCTTTAACTCCTTTAAATCAAGTTGCAACCGTTTTAGCAAGTGATGCCTCAACAATAAGCATTACCCCATGGGAAAAACCTATGTTAAAAACTATAGAAAGCGCTATTGCAGCAGCAAACATAGGAGTAAATCCAAATAATGATGGCGAAAGTGTAAAATTATTTTTCCCTCCAATGACAAGAGAGCAAAGAGAAGAAAATGTAAAACAAGCTAAAGCTATGGGTGAAAAGGCAAAAGTTTCAGTAAGAAATATTCGCAAAGATGCAAACGATGCCGTAAAAAAACTTGAAAAAGATAAAGCTATTTCAGAAGATGAAGCTAAAAAAGCCTATGATGAAGTGCAAAAACTAACAGACACCTATACTGCAAAAATCGATGAAAGTGTAAAAAATAAAGAAAGCGAACTTTTAAAGGTTTAAAAATGGATTTAGAGCAAATTTATAAAGATTGTGGGGCTTATCTACAAGGACATTTTTTACTAAGTTCGGGTAAACATTCTGAATTTTATCTTCAAAGTGCTAAAGTCTTAGAAAATCCAAAATTAGCAGCAAGACTTTGTGATGAGCTTGCTAAAATTATAGCTGAATTTAATATAGAATTTGACAGCATTTGCTCTCCTGCTTTGGGAGGAATTTTAGCAGGGTATGAACTTGCTAGAGCTTGTGATAAGCGCTTTATTTTTACCGAAAGAGTTAATGGAGAAATGACCCTAAGACGCGGTTTTGAAGTTAAAAAAGGTGAAAGATTTATCATTTGTGAAGATATTATCACAACGGGCGGAAGTGCTTTAGAAAGTGCTAAAATCATAGAAAGCCTAGGAGGGAAAGTTCTAGGTTTTGCAGCGTTAGCAAATCGTGGTTTTTGTGCGGTTGAAAATTTAAAAAATCCTAGAAAACCAAGTGCGAAACTGCCTGATAATTTGCCTCTTTTTACTTTAGGAAATTTTGATTTTCAAATTTATGATGAAAATGATTGTCCGCTTTGCAAAGAAGGAAGTAAAGCTATTAAGCCAGGAAGTCGCGGAAATTAAATGAAAACTAAGGCAAAAATAGCCTCTAGATGGTTAAGATTTAGAGCTTTGCTTATAGATATATTTTTAATTTATGTACCTATCTTATATTTATTTTATTTTTTATTGGGCTCCAAGGAAGCTTTTTTAAACAACTCCTATATCACAGCCCTATGTACTTTCTTATTTGGTTTTATTCAAGCTTTATTTTTAGCCTCAAAAGCTCAAAGTCCAGGGCTTAAGGCTTATGATCTTTATCTAATCGATCTAAAAACGGGCAAGAAAATAACTTTTTTTAGAATTTTATTAAGATATATTATATTTATTATAAGTTTTGGGTTGATTTTTGGTTTATTTATAAGCTTTTTAAGAAAAGATAAACTAAATTTACATGATATTCTAACCCAAACTTGCATAGTCACGAAGATATGAAAGAAAGGTAAAAAAATGCAAAGAAAAAGAATTTATAATCCAAGTTCAAATGAAACATTGACAGATCGTAAAGTTTTTAGCGGAAATCCTCATGGAATTTTAAATTTTACAAAAGCAAAATACACTTGGGCTTTAAAATTATGGGATTTAATGGAAGCAAACACTTGGTTTCCAAAAGAAGTAGATACAACTAAAGATGCATTAGATTATCGCTGTAATTTAACTGCAGGCGAAAAAAGAATGTATGATCTTGTTTGGTCTCAGCTCATTTCTATGGATAGCTTTCAAACCAACAATCTAGCTGATAATATCAATCCTTACATCACTGCTCCTGAAATCAATGCGGTTTTAGCACGCCAAGCTTATGAAGAAGCTAATCATTCAAAATCTTATGCGGTAATGGTTGAAGCCATTTGTGATAATACGGATTTAATCTATGAAATGGAAAAACACGATGAAACCTTGCGTGAAAAAAATGATTTTATTTCAAGCATCTATGAAGAATTAGCTGGCGATGTGGATGATAATAAACTTCTTTTAGCAATGGTAGCAAATCAAATTTTAGAAGGAGTATATTTTTATAGTGGATTTACTGCGATTTACGCGCTTGCAAGAGCAGGTAAAATGCTTGGTTCTGCTCAAATGATTCGTTTCATTCAAAGAGATGAAATCACTCATCTTTTACTCTTTCAAAATATGATTAATTCAGTTCGCAAAGAAAGACCTGATTTATTTAACGAAAACAATATCAATAAAATTTACGATATGTTTAAAAAAGCGGGTGATTTAGAAATCAAATGGGGAAAATATATCACTCAAAATCAAATCATGGGTTTTACAGACGATATTATAGAAGAATACATCCACTATCTTGTAGATCAAAGACTTGTGGCTATCAATCTTGATAAAATTTATAATGCAAAACACCCTATCAAATGGGTAGATGATTTTTCTAAATTTAATGATCAAAAAAGCAACTTCTTTGAAAGTAAGGTTACAAACTATTCTAAAGGTAGTATAAGTTTTGATGATTTTTAACTTTCTTGGAAATTGACTTTGATGAAAAAAGATTTTTACACAAAACCAAACAACACCCTGCTTTGCGATTTTTATGAATTAACCATGATGCAGGGTTATTTTCTAAATGGTTTTGAAAACAAAATAGCTTATTTTGATATATTTTTTAGAAAAATTCCTGATAATGGTTCTTTTGCTATATTTGCAGGACTTGAGGATATTTTAGAATTTGTATCTTGTTTGCATTTTGATGAAGATGATATAGCTTATTTACGCTCTCAAGGGATCTTTAAAGAAGAATTTTTAAGATATTTGAAAAATTTTAAATTTAAGGGCGAAATTTATGCCATGCAAGAAGGCGAGATCATCTTTCCTAACGAACCTTTGATGATTATCAAAGCCAATGCTATTGAAGCACAAATTCTTGAAAGCTTTTTACTTTTAAGTATCAATCATCAAAGCCTAATTGCTACAAAAGCCAATCGTATCATAAGAGCGGCTAAAAATCTTAGCGTGCTTGAATTTGGTACACGAAGAGCCCATGGAAGTGAAGCAGCACTCAAAGGAGCAAGAGCAGCTATAATAGGAGGTTGCAAGGCTAGTTCTTGCACACTTGCTGGAAAAAATTATGGCATTATGACAAGTGGGACTATGGCGCATTCTTGGGTACAAATGTTTGATGATGAATTGAGTGCTTTTTGTCGTTATTTAGAACTTTATCCTCAAAATCCTATCTTACTCATCGATACTTATAATTATAAACAAGGGTTAGAAAACGCGATCAAAGCATTTAAAAAATTTAAAATCAAACAATGCGGTGTGCGTATTGATTCTGGAAATTTAGAAATACTCAGCAAAGAAATTCGTGCCATTTTAGATAAAAATGATTTAAAAGAATGCAAAATCATCGTTTCAAATTCTTTAAATGAAAAAAGTATAGACAAACTACTTAAAAATAATGCACCTATCGATGCTTTTGGAGTGGGTGAAAAACTCATCACTGCTTCAAGCGATCCTATTTTTGGCTGTGTTTATAAACTCGTTGCCATAGAAGAAAATAAACTCATCACGCCTAAAATCAAAATCAGCGAAGACAAGCAAAAAACAACTCTTCCACATTTTAAAAAGCTTTTTAGAATTTATGATAAAAACACTCAAAAAATGCTTTTTGATGAACTTTATATCTATAACGAAAAATTACCTCAACTCGATGAAAATTTAGAAAGAAAAGAACTTTTAAAATGTGTGTTTAAAGAAGGTAAAATTCTTAATAAACAAAAAAATGTAGAAGAAATCGCTCTATATACAAAAAGTCAAATTTCAAAGCTGAATGAGAAATTTCTTGATTTTAACAACAAAGAAAAATACAAAATCAAACTCTCAAAAGACTTAACCAAACTAAGACAAAATTTTACAAATAAATAATGCAAAAAATTTGCTAATATAGCTCAAATACCCAAATTTACCTATTTAATTCAAGTAAAATAGATAAATTTGAGCTTCTTATAAAAACATTATCGCATTTTCAAATTTTAAATCAATTCAAAAAATCATTTTTAAATTCAACATAATTTAAAGCAGATTGTTTTAAAAATGCCACTTCTTCATCACTTAGTTCGCGTACAAGTTTTGCAGGATTTCCAAGTATGAGTGATTTGGGTGGAAATTTCTTACCTTTGGTTACCACACTTCCTGCACCCACTATACTATCATCCCCTATAGCTGCATCATCCATAATCACTGCATTCATCCCCACAAGCACACGAGAGCCGATCTTGCAAGCATGGATTACGCAATTATGCCCTATGGTAACATCATCTCCTATGCAAGTAGGAAAACCTGCATCTTTTAAACTTCCATCTTCATTAAACTCTCTATGCCACACATGAATAGTGGTTAAATCTTGTATATTTGTTCTTTTGCCAATTTTAATAAAATTAACATCGCCTCTTAAAACACAATTAAACCATACACTGCTTTCATCACCGATCTCCACTTCCCCTATAATCTTAGCACCCTCTGCAACGAATACATTTTGACCCAAATTTGGAATTTTATCTTTAAATCGAATAAGCATTTTTATCCTTTTTTATTTTTAGTATAACCAAAATATCAATAAGAAAAACAAAATTTTTAGTTTTTAATCAAATTTTGAAACTTTATTCGTTACAATTTGCCATTTATGAGGAGAAAAAATGAACGCATTTGAGCAAAAACGATGTCAAAGTATGGCCGAAGAAATCGCACAAAAAGTATTTATCAATGAAGAACTTTTTAATGCTTTTTGTCAGATTCCACGCGAAATTTTTTCTCCGCTTAAAGCTCATGCTTATCGCCTTGATGCTTTGCCTTTGGCTAATTCTCAATGGATCAGTTCTCCTTTAACCGTAGCTAAAATGACTATGGCTTTAAATTTTAAAGATGCAGATAGTGTCTTAGAAATAGGCTGTGGAAGTGGTTATCAAGCAGCGATTTTAAGTAAGGTTATAAGGCGTGTTTTTACCATAGAACGCATAGAAAATTTAGCCAAAAAAGCAGCACAAAGCTTTAGAGAACTAGAGCTTTTTAATATTAATGTTAAATTTGAAGATGGGCAAAATGGATGGAAAAATTATGCACCTTATGATAGAATTTTATTTTCTGCATATACAACGCAAATTCCTGAAATTTTACTCGATCAGCTAAGCGATGGGGGCATACTTGTAGCCCCTATTTTGCACAATGGTAAACAATTTATCACACGCATAACCAAAAATGGTACTCATTTACAAAAAGAAATTCTAGAAGAATGTCTTTTTGTACCCATAGTAGATGGAAAAGAATAAATTTTTATCAATAAAAAATTTATTCAAAACTTTTAAAAACCTTTCTTAGCTTCTCACTCATTTCATCTATATGGCTTTTTTCTATGATTAAAGGAGGTAAAAATCTCAAATCATTCTCCCCACAACTGATAAGCAAAAGAGAATTTTCTTGACATTTTTTAATCACCTCAGCTACTTTTACACTTTTATCAAGACTAAGCCCTTGCATAAAACCCAAGCCTTTTCTTTTTTTACAAAAACTAAATTCTTTGATAAGATTTTCCAAGCTTTGCTCTAAATAAGGCGTAAGTTTAGAAACATTTTCTAAAATTTTTTCTTTCTTAAAAATTTCAAAAACCGCATTAACACCTGCACAAACTAAAGGATTTCCTCCGTAAGTGCTTCCATGATCACCCGCTTCTAGGGATTTTTGTGCTACTTTTTCGCTCACTACAAAAGCTCCGACACTAAGCCCACATCCCAAAGCTTTAGCAGAAGTCATTACATCAGGTAAAATTCCTGAATGCTCGTAAGCAAAAAATTTACCACTTCGCCCCATGCCGCATTGAATTTCATCAGCGATTAACAATATATCTTTTTCATCGCAAAGCTTTCTTAAAGCCTTGTAAAAATCTTTTTGAGCAGGATTGACACCGCCTTCTCCTTGCACACTTTCTAAGATAATAGCACAAGTTTTTTCATTGACTAAGCGTTCTACACTTGAAAAATCATTGTATTTTGCAAATTTAACACCCGAAATTAAAGGCTTGAATGGTTTTTGGTATTTTTCATTAGCGGTTAAAGATAAAGCTCCTAGTGTTCTTCCATGAAAAGAATGTTTAAAGGCTATGAAATTTCCACCCTTGATACCTTTATTAAAAGCATATTTTCTAGCAACTTTCATCACTCCTTCTATGCTTTCTGCCCCTGAATTTGTAAAAAACACACGCTCTAAGCCACTCGCTTTAGCTAAATGCTTGGCTGCTTGGGCTATGTTTTCATTATAATATAAATTGCTAGTATGTAAAAGTTTATCAACTTGAGCTTTAATCTTAGCATTAAATTCAGCATGGTTATATCCTAAAGCACACACACCTATACCACTTGAAAAATCAAGATATTTTTTACCCTTATCGTCTAAAAGATAAACCCCTTCTCCACTTTCTAAAACAATATCAAAACGCTTATAAGTAGGGATAATATGACTTTGCTCTTTATAATTCATTTTCATCCTTTAACCCACTAAAGTCCCAATACCCTCATCGGTAAAAAATTCAAGCAACAAAGAATGCTTCACGCGTCCATCTAAAATATGCACTTTCTTAACTCCACTTTCACAAGCATCTATACAAGATTTTAATTTTACATGCATACCACCTTGAATTTTATCAACCAAGGCTTTTGCTTGAGTTATAGAAATTTTAGAAATTAAAGAATTTTTATCTTCAAAATTCTCATAAAGCCCCGCAGTATCGGTTAAGAAAGCAAGTTTTTCAGCCTTTAAAGCTTTGGCAATAGCACAAGCTGCATCATCGGCATTGATATTGTAAGTATTGAAATTTTCATCCATTCCAATAGGGGCTATTATAGGCAAAAAATCTTTTTCTAAGAGATCTTGCAAAATACTTGAATTTACCTTTTGTATCTCACCTACAAAGCCTAAATTCTTATCCTTTTGCACGCATTCTAAAAGCCCCCCATCCTTGCCACAAAGCCCTATAGCTTTAACGCCTAAATTTTGCAAGCTGTGGACTAAATTTTTATTGATATAATTTAGTACCATACTTGCTACTTCTGTTGTGGCTTGGTCACTCACCCTAAGTCCGTTATTAAACTCACTTTTTACGCCTAATTTTTCGCACATTTTAGAGATATCTTTACCCCCGCCATGAACGATAATAGGCTTTAAGCCTACAAGCTTTAAAAGAGCTATATCTTGCATCACACAATGTTTAAGCTCCTCATTTTCCATAGCTGAACCGCCGTATTTTATAAGTATAATTTTTGAGCTGAATTTGCGTATATAAGGCAAAGCTTCGATTAAGACATTTGCTTTTTCTAAATATTTTTGCATGATTTAACCTCAAACATTAAAACTGGTTTGATTGTGAGAATTGAGCGATAAATCATAATAATTCGCATCTTCTCTTAAGGTAAAACCATAATGCTTCCAAAATTCATTGCCCAAATCATTGCTCTTAAAGGCTATCAGTGCAATTTTATTAATCTTCTCAGATTTTAACGCCTCAAGACAAAATTTTGTCATTTCATGGGCTATACCCTTTTTTCTGTGATCTTTATGCACACACACATGATAAAAGCCTCCTGTGCGTCCATCGTGTCCACAAAGTATACTTCCAACAATTTCTTGATCAACCACAGCTACTGCACTAAGATTTGGATTTCTATCTAAAAATCTTTCTATATTTTCTTTACTATCATCAATCGATCGAATTCCAAAGCCTTTGATATCACACCAAAGCTTGTAAACTCCTTCATAATCACTTTTTTGCATTGCTCTAACTTGCAATTTTTATCCTTTACAAATTTGCAAAGAATTTAAGTCCTTCATCTTCATCAAAATCAAACATTAAATTCATATTTTGAACAGCTTGTCCTGCTGCACCTTTGATTAAATTATCAATAGCACCTAAAACAATAACACGATTTGTGCGTTCATCGATGCTGAAATTTATATCCGCAAAATTGCTTGATTTAACCCACCGAGTCTGCGGAAACGACTGCGGCGGTAAAAGCCTTATGAATTTCCTGTCTTGATAATATTTTTGATAAATTTCACGAATTTCTTTTTCACTTACAGAATGTTTTAAATTTGCATAAGCAGTAGTTAAAATTCCCCTTTGCATAGGTACTAGATGAGGAGTGAATTGTAAAGTGATTTTCTCTCCTGCTGCATAGCTTAAATGCTCTTCGATTTCAGGGGTATGGCGGTGTGAAGCTAACCCATAAGCTTTGATATTTTCATTTACCTCACAAAAAAGATTTTCTACTTTTGCACTTCTTCCTGCACCGCTGACTCCACTTTTTGCATCGATAATCACCGAATTTAAATCAATCATTTTTTCTTTAAAAAGCGGATAAAGACTGAGTATAGAGCAAGTAGTGTAGCAACCAGGGTTTGCGATTAAATTTGCATTTTTTATCTCTTCTTGATAAAGCTCACAAAGTCCATAAACTGCATTTTTTAAAAGCTCTTGATTAGGATGAGTAAATTTATACCAAAGCTCATAATCTTTAGGATTTTTAAGACGAAAATCAGCACTTAAATCTATGATTTTCATCTTTTTTAGCAAAGCTTCACTAAAAAGCTTAGCGCTGAATTCATGCGGAGTGGCAGTAAATAAGACATCAAGTTCAAGTTCATCTAAATTTTTATCCTCAAAAATTAAATTTAAAGGAGTGTTGGGATAAAGCTTCATATAGCTTTGCCCCACACTTGAACTAGAACCTATATAGGAAATTTCTACTTTAGGATGATTCAGTAAGATACGAACAAGCTCATTGCCTGCGTATCCACTTGCTCCTAAAATTCCTACTTTTAATCTCATTCTTAGTCCTTACTGAATTTCAAATGGCTTAATTATAAACAAAAAATGCTTAAAATAACACTTATGGGTTTATAAAATTTGATAGACTCTTACAAAAATACTCATATATCTCAAAAATTATCGCAAAGTTTTGATTTTTATATAAAGGCAATGAATGCTTAAAAATTACCATTATATAAATGCTTTGGATTTTAATCTTTTAATGGATTTATAAATTAAATATTTTTTTTGAGTATGTATAATTGTTCGTGTATATGAATGGAACGATTTTTAAGATTGCGAGAGGCTCTAAAAGTCGGGTATTTTTGCTCTAGAATTTGACATTTACCCAAGCTTTGTAAACGCTTTAGAAATTTTTCTTTTTTTACAAAGCCCTCGCAATTATAAGAAAGTAAAATGATTTTAGCTCTTAAATCACTAATAAGCTCAAACAAAGCGTCCTCTGCTTGCTTTTCTTTATTGAAAACACTTCGGTTCCAATCTCTTGGTATGCCAGAAATCTTTGAAATTTCATCAGGTCTTTGATAATTTGCAATCAAATTAAGCATAAAATAATTTGAGCTATAAGGATGTTGATTATAAGGAGGGTCAAGATAAGCCACATCGATATTTTCAAGCTCTTTTGCAAGTAAGTTAGCATCCTTTTGCACCACTTCAAATTCACAAGAAAAATTTGAAAAAATAGGCATTTTAAGCTCGATATCACCTTTGATACGCTTTAAGGCATTTTGCGCCTCTCCGCCAAATTTACCCACTCCATCTCTACCCTTATAAAAACCCTTAAAAACTCCACTCGTATTTGAATGCACGCTTGCTTCATAGATTAAAGGTGCTATGAAAAAATGCTTTAGCTCTTCAGGAATTTCCTTTTCAATTTTTTGTCTTAAAGTATCAAGATATAAAGCATTTTTAAGAGTATAAAAAACGCGTTCGTCCTTTTGGATACAAGATTCATTTTTTGGAGCATAGAGTTCACTTATAAAGCCTGCTTGAAATTCTAAATTTTGAGTTAAAATTTTATGATAATGTTTTAAAAGTTCGGTTAAATTTTTATCTTTATTAGAAAGATAACATTTATTGATGAGTTTGGAATAATTTTCTAAATCATTAGCGATAATAAAATGAGAATGTGCTTTTGCAAAACGGCTTACAACGCCTGAACCACTAAAGACATCACAAAAGCTAAATTTATCTTGATTGAGTTCTTTTTTGGCTACTTTAAAGCCCTTATTTAAAAATCCTAAAAGCGCTCTTTTGTTGCCCAAATAAGTAATGATTTGTTCTTTTAAAAAAGAGGGATTTTCTTTCAAACTTTTTACACCTTTAAAAGCCTATCTGCAAAAACAGATTAAGCTTTTTTTGGAGTTACAAGCATATTAACATAGCGTCCTTCAAAATTTGGCTCTTTATCACGATTAGCATCATTTTCTATCATGGCCCAAATTTTTTCAAGCAGAGCTACGCCTGCTTCAGGAGTCGCCATTTCACGCCCTTTTAAGAACACACGAAATCTCACATGCTTACCTTGTTCTAAAAATTCTAAAGCATGTTTTACTTTGTAATTTATATCATTTTGAGCGATTTTCACAGAAAGCTTGATCTCTTTTATATCGATCACTTTTTGTTTTTTCTTCGCTTCTTTTTGTTTTTTCTCTTGCTGATAACGGAATTTTCCATAATCCATAATCTTACAAACAGGTGGCTTTGCATCTGCAGCTATCATTACAAGATCAAGTCCTAAACGATTTGCAATCTCCAAAGCTTCATCACTGCTGATAATGCCATATGCCTTGCCATCATCACCTATACATCTGATTTCGTCCGCTCTAATTTCTTCGTTGAGCAATACTTCTTTTTCTTTACTCAAAAATGTACCTCACTCATTTTCTCCTTAACTAAGTTGATAAATTCTTCCAAGCTAAGATTTTTTTGCTCCTTAGCTCTTCTATCTCTTAAAGCAACGCTTCGCTTTGCCACCTCTTCATCGCCTAAAACTAAAATCATAGGCAATTTTTGTTTTTCAGCAGTACGAATTTTCTTACTTAAACTCTCATTTTTCTCATATACTTCGCTATCGATATTTAATTCTAGCAAGATTCTTTGAATTTCCTTCGCATAAGCAGCATGAGAATCAGAAATCGGCACTATACCTACTGCAGTTGGTGCGATGAAAAATGGGAATTCCCCTGCACAATGCTCGGTTAAAATTCCTATAAATCTTTCAAAAGAACCCAAAATCGCACGATGAAGCATTACAGGTTGCTTTTTCTCATTGTTACTATCTGTGTATTCTAGCTTAAAGCGTTCAGGAAGATTAAAATCTACTTGTATGGTACCACACTGCCATTTTCTTTTTAAGGCATCAGTGATTTTAATATCAATTTTTGGTCCATAAAAAGCACCACCGCCTTCATCAATGCCGTATTTTAAACCTTGCTCATCTAAAGCTTCTTTTAAGGCTTTAGTAGCTGTATCCCAAATTTCATCATCGCCTATAGCTTTAGCAGGTTTGGTTGAAATTTCCATCTCATAACTAAAGTCAAATAATTTCATCAAATTATCAACAAAAGCTAAAATTTCAAGCACTTGCTCTTTGATTTGGCTTGGCATACAAAAGATATGTGCATCATCTTGAGTGAATTCTCTTACTCTAAAAAGTCCATGTAAAACACCGCTTTTTTCATGTCTATGCACTACGCCGTATTCAAAAAATTTCAAAGGCAAATCACGATAACTTCTTACATCGCTTTGATAGATTTTAATGTGTCCTACACAATTCATCGGTTTTATACCGTATTCTTGCTCATCAATTTGCGTAAAATACATATTTTCTTTATAATTTGCGTAATGTCCGCTAATCTTCCACGCATCTGCTTTTAAAAGCTCAGGCCCACGCACAGGCTCATAACCACGCAAACGATGAATTTTATAAAGCATTTGCTCTAGTTTTGATCTAAGTCTTGCACCATTGCTTAACCAAATAGGAAGCCCGCCTCCTATCTCATCATCAAAAGTAAAAAGTTTAAGCTCGGTTCCTAATTTTCTATGATCGCGTTTTTTGGCCTCTTCTATAATCCTTAAATGCTCTTTTAAACTCTCTTTATCCGCAAAAGCAGTACCATAAATACGCGTAAGCATTTCTCTTTTTTCATCACCACCAAGATAAGCTCCTGCGACACGTGTAAGTGCAAAATTGCGTAAAAATTTGGTATTAGGTACATGAGGACCGCGACAAAGATCTTCAAATTCTCCTTGTTTATAAATACTTACTTTTCCATCAGGAATGCGGAGTAAAACTTCTTGTTTTAAATCATCATCTTTAAATTTAGCGATCGCTTCACTTTTTGTGATTTCGTATTTTTCGATTTCTTGTTTGGCCTCGGCGAATTCTTTCATCTTTTTTTCAATTTTTACTAAATCCTCTTCACCGATTTTAGAATTCACACGAAAATCATAATAAAAACCATCCTCTATCACAGGACCTACAAAAAATTTTGCTTCAGGATATAAACTTTTGATTGCTTGTGCCATTAAGTGTGCGCAAGAATGGCGTATCACCTCTAAACTTTGTTTAGAATTATCAAAATAAATTTCTTTTAAATCGCTAGAATTCTTACTTTGAGAATCGACTATTTTTTCATCATCTAAGTATGCAATAATTTCTTTTTCCATAAATTTTTAACCTTTTTTGCTCACTGACCCTGTGAGTGTTTGTAAAGTTCTAATTTTAGCTTTCTAAGACTTAATTTTTTTTGAAATTCAGCTTATTTTTAAAAAAATCTTAGAATAATTTAATCTTTGTTTATAACTTAAACTCGCTTCCAGCATTTAAAATACCGCTATAATACAGATAAAAAAATAAAATTCCCAATACTATCCTATAAATTCCAAAAGGAATAAAATCAAATTTTGAAATAAATTTTAAAAAGAATTTAATCACAAAAACCGCTACCACAAAAGCTGTGATAAAACCTATACTTAAAGGGATTAAAGCATTAGCATTGCTAAGAAGTTCAGGTTCTTTATAAATATTATAAGCAGTTGCAACTATCATGGTAGGTATAGCAAGCAAAAAGCTAAATTCAGCTGCTGTTTTACGGTTAAGCCCTAACAAAAGTCCACCTATAATACTTGCCCCACTCCTTGAAGTACCCGGAATCATTGCTAGAGATTGGATAATACCTATAAAAAAAGCTTGTAAGAAACTTATCTTTTCTAAAGAATTGGTTTTGTATTCTTTATTTTTATGAGCTAATTCGATAACAATAAAAACAATACCACCCAAAATAAGCATCGCAACCACCACATAGCCATTAAAAAGTTCTTTTAAGTACTTATAAAGCACAAGTCCTATGAGTCCTGTGGGAAAAAAGCCAACTGCAAGCTTAAACCAAATATCAAATCCTTTAAAAAGTTTACGCCAAAACACAAAAAGCACTGCTAAAATCGATCCTAGTTGTATAATGATTAAAAAACTTTTCCAAAATTCATTAATATCAATACCTAAAACAGTTGTCCCTAAAATCATATGTCCTGTAGAAGAAACGGGTAAAAATTCAGTCAAACCTTCAATGATTCCAAGTATTAAAGCATGTAAATTATCCATAATTTTCCTTAAAACAAAAAAAGAATTCTACAAACTTTTTTTAAACACGACAAAAATACAAAAGCAATTTCTTAAAACAGATGATGAAAATAAACTATTCATATATAAAAAAGCTGATTTGTCTTAAATTTCATTTCTTCTTTTGCTGAGTTTGATAAGAATGCAAGTATAATTTATTATAAATCAACGAAATTTTCTACCCTTAATCAAGATATAAAAAATAAACCAAGAAGAATTTTATAAAAAATTTAAAATCCTTCTTTTAAATACTCTAAATTCTAACGAGTTTTAACAATGCGCTTTATAAAATAAAGTACTACTCCTATGAAAAATACCAAACCTAATAATTCATTATTATGTATATTTAAAAAGCTTAATTTCAAAGGACTTTCACTTCCGCCCATGCTAACAGAAAAAACAGTAATCGCGGCTATAATAACGCCAAAAATACTCTCCCCTACGATAAGTCCTGAGGCAAATAAAATCCCTTTTTGTTCATGAGTAGTTATTTTTTCACTTTTGTGGGAATTGTTTTCATATTTTTTTGCTAAATATCTCATCACAAAATATTTTAAAATTCCACCGATTACCAAAGGGATATTTACAGATGGTGGCAAATAAATACCAATGCCCACAGCCAAAGGTGGCAAGGATAAATTGCCATTTTTTCTTAGTATCTTATCTATAATAATGATAAATATACCTATAACTACTCCAAATGTTATATAACTCCACTCTATATTATGATTAAAAATTCCTTGTGCTATGGTACTCATTAAATTTGCTTGAGGAGCTGCAAGCGCAGATGAAACATCCATACCCTCTCTTGGCATAGCCCCAACAAAACCATAAGCTTGATAAAGTAAATTTAAAACAGGAACTATAGCTAAAGCTCCAAAAACACAACCTATGAGCAAAGCAACCTGCTGTTTCCAAGGGGTAGCACCCACTAAATAACCTGTTTTTAAATCTTGCAAATTATCGTTTGAAATAGCAGCGGTTGCTACAATTACGCTTGTAGTAAAAATAGCCAAGGCGATAGCAAATTTAGAAAGCATAGGATCATCAAATAAATTTGCACCCAAAAGTAAAATAACCAAAGATGAAATGATAATCCCAATAAGCCCAATTCCTGAAATAGGAGAAGATGAAGAACCCACAAGTCCTGCCATATAGCCACAAGCTGCTGCTACAAAAAATCCTATCAACACAGCAATAAAAGTTCCAACAAAGGCAAATAAAATTTGATAATAACTATTTAAATTTGCATCCGATACAAAACTATAAAAAGTAATAAAAAGTCCTATAGTTAGGATTATAAAAAGTATAAAAATACTTTTTAAAGAAAGATCTTGATCGGTGCTTTCTTGGCTTTTTGTATTAGAAATTGTAACATTTTTAATAATTTCTTTAATTCCACTTATCACGGGTTTTAAAAGCTCTATTAAAGTCCAAAGTGCTGCTATAGCAATTGCTCCAGTACCAATAAGTCTAACCTTAGCTGCCCAAACACTAGAAGCAAGTTCACTAGCATTTTTCACACCATCAAATTCAAAACTTGAAAGATAAGGGGTAAAAACTCCCCATGCTAAAAACATCCCTACAAAAAGTGCTATAGCACCTGCCAAACCTACTAAATATCCTGCTCCTAAAAGTGCTAAAGAGTATCCTGCTGAAAAACCAAAGGCCATTTTATTCCAAATAAAAGCCAAACTGCTTTCACTCGCAGCAAGTTTAAAACCATTGCTTAACAAACTAAAAAAAGCAGCTATAAAAGAACCCAAAGCTATTTCTTTTATGCCTTGCTTGCCTTTTTTATCGCTTTGATCTTTATTAGTCACTTTTAAAATTTCAGCTGCTGCCCTACCTTCAGGATAAGCAAGCTTGCTTTCAACCACCATAGCTTTTCTTAAAGGTATAGTAAAAAGCACTCCAAGCCCACCACCACATAGACAAACCATAAAAGTTTGCCATAAAGGAAATTCACTCCAATATCCACACATAAAAAGTCCTGGGATTACAAAAATAACCGACGAGAGTGTTCCCGCTGCTGAAGCTTGGGTTTGAACCATATTATTTTCTAAAATATTAGAAGTTTTAAAAAAAGCCAAAACCGCCATAGAAATAACAGCTGCAGGAATAGAAGATGAAAAAGTAAGTCCTACTTTAAGTCCTAAATACACATTTGAAGCTGTAAAAATCACAGTTAAAATGCTTCCCAAAAGTAAACCACGTAAGGTGAGTTCGGGCAAAGAGTGTGTTTTTTGCATATTCTCTCCAATCATTTCATCATAAATTCTCTATGATGATAAATTTTCAAAAAATAATACAAAAAAAGTCTTATATTTTTATAAATTTTTAAAATTTATAAAAGAATTATTTAATCTCAAACCAAACTGTATCTTGTTCACCACTTTGAGAAATAATAAAAAGTTGATATTTACCTTCTTTTAAATTTAAATTTTGTGTATTTTCATTTCCCTCATAAATAAGCTTTTGATTTAAATACCAAAAAAGCTTCTCATTATTTAAATTAGCTACTTTTGCTACAAGACCTTTCATTCCATTTAAATCTTTGGCTAAAATAAGTTTTAAATTATCTTTAGGATAGATGATATTAACACCCTTTTTGCTTGAAAATTTAAAATTCCTTTGCTGAAAAAAATGGAGTGCATAGGCAGGTAAATCAAGCTTTATAAATGCTTTTGCATCTTTAAAATGAATATCCTTAGAATCAAGCTCCTTACCTTGATACTCATAAACTTTTTTCAAAAAAGGAGAAGTTCTTAAAATATTTGCCTCTTTAGGATATAAAGTATGAATATAACTTGTATTTAAATTCTCATCATATCTATACTTGCTAATACTATCTAACTTGATAGTCATCAAATCATCAGAAGGTGCAAATTCCAAATCCACCTCATCTAAAAGTCCTAAAATTTCGAAAAGCAAATCTCCTGCTATACTCACACCATATAAATTTGCATTTGCTTCACCGTTGAAATTTCCCACCCAAACTCCTAAGGTATATTTTGGAGTTGCACCTATAGCCCAAGCATCTTTTCTGCCATAACTTGTGCCCGTCTTCCAAGAAATAATTTTTTCTTTATTATAATTTTCCAAACCCACTCTTTGAAGTTCTTTCATTGCTTCTAAGGTTAAATACGCGCTGCCTTTGGAAAACATTCTTGTTACTCCGCTTAGATTTTCATCTCTTATAAAAGAAAGATTGGCAAGTTCTCCATAATTTGCTAAACCCAAATAAAGTTTTACTAGATCCTCAAGACTCAATTCTTTAGTTCCTAAAATAAGTGAAAGCCCATATCGCTTGTAATTCTCATCTTCAAAATTTAAAAAAGTCTTTAATTTATAAAAAAATTTTTCATAACCATAATCTTGCAAAAGCGATACAAAAGGAACATTTAAAGATCTTTGTAAAGCTTCTCTTGCACTGATTATTCCATAATATTTTTTATTTGCATTTTGAGGATTGAAATTAGAAAAAAAGGTTGGAACATCAAGTAAAATTGACTCCGGTGCGATAATACCTTCATCAATACTTAAAGCATATAAAAAGGGTTTTAAAGTAGAACCCACACTGCGTTTGGCGGTATTTCCGTTAATTTGTCCTAAATTTACCATATCATAAAAATCTTGAGAACCCACATAAGTTAAAACTTTACGTGTTTTAGTATCGGCTAAAATAATGGCTAAATTTTGTATGCCTTTTTGTTGCAAAGTATAAGAAAATTCTTTAGCCTTTTTTTCGATTTTAAGTTGAATTTTTTTGTCTATACTTGAAAAAATTTCTTTATTATCATCATTTAAAAGTCTTAAAGCAAGATGGGGTGCGATATTTTTACGAGGCTTAAAATTTGGCAAAGGTTCTTTTAAGGAAAGTTCATAAATATCTTTATTGATTAACTTTCTTTCATAAAGCTTTGCTAAAAGTTTATTGCGTTTATTTAAAAGTTTTGTTTTATTTTTTTCTAAATTAATAAGCCCTGGTTGATTAGGTAAAATTGCGAGCAAAGCGGCTTGAGCCCAAGTTAAATCTTTGGGATTTTTATCAAAATAAAACAAAATAGCAGCCTCATAACCTACTAAATTCCCACCATAAGGAGCATTGCTTAAATAAAGTTTTAAAATCTCGTCCTTGCTAAAGGCATTTTCTAAAGCAAAACTTTGTATGATTTCATTGAATTTATTAAAATAAGTTCTATCTTTTTTATCCCAAAGCTTAATCGTTTGCATACTAATAGTACTTGCACCGCTTCTTTGAGTAGAATTAAAATTATTTACAAAAGCCCGCATTAAAGCTAAAAAATCTACTCCAAAATGTGAATAAAATTTCCTATCTTCATAATTAATCACAGCGATTTTTAAACGCTTAGGAATATCAGTGCTTTTAATATGCCATTGCTCTTCATCATTTAAAAAAACACTTAAAATTTCGCCATTTTTATCGTATAAAATCTTACTATAACGGCTTTTAAAATCATCTAGCAAGGTATTTTTATCAAAAGAAAAATATACATAAAAAACATAAGCAAGAAAAAAAAGTAGCAAAAAGCTAAAAATTTTTAAAGCATTTTTCATTTTTTATTTAGCGTTTTACAACTACTTTTTCACTTTCGCTTAAGGCTCTATAAGTATCATCATACATCGCTTCTGCATAAGCACCACTTAAAGTATAACTTCCTGGAGTTATGGCATTAAGTTTTATATAAAAATGATGTGTGCGATTTTTATTTAAACCAAAAAACCACATGATTTTATCATCTCTAACATCAATAAAATCATAATTTGAATTTTTAACAAAACTTGGAGTATTATCATCTAAAAGTGTATTGCTCACTTCCCAACCGCTTGGTAAAATTTGTGTTAAAGCGATATTGGAAACATAATTTGCACCCTCGTTTAAGCTCACTGAAATTCTCATATAAAAGGTTTGACCAGAACCAATCTCACTAGGACTGATTTTATTGCCTTTTTCATCATAAAAAGCACGATCTAAACTGATTTTATTACTAAAAGCTGGGTTTTCACTCGCTTTTACACCTTCTACCCCAAAACTTACAAATATATCTTTATTGGCACTTACAATGGCTTTTTCATCATTAAAAGAAAAAATTTGCATTTGGTTTTGATTGATGGTATAGGCTTGATCGTCTATTTTTAAAGTTGCGTCCATAAAATTTTCATTCATATTTTCCAAATTTGCACCCATGGCTAAAGCATATAAAGCATAGCCTGTACTTTGTGTGGATAAATAATCTTTTGAGAGTAAAGTATCGCTGATTTTTTGAAGTAATTCTTCATTATTAGTACCATAAATTTGTTTATAAGCATTTGCAATAATAGCCTCATCTCTTACCAAAGAACCATAAGTATAGAAAGAATATTTAGAATCAGGCTCTATGGAAATCTTACTTGCAATCTGTTTTGCAGTGTCTTCAACGCCTGCAAGTTTATATGCTGCGGCCAATTGCCACTTGGCTTCGGTGCTTAACGTGTTTAAGTTATCATAGAGTAAATTCATCTCGCTGATATTAGGTTTTTTTGCCATAGCCAAAAGATATAATGAATTTGCTTTTATATCCATCATATAATCGCGATATACACTTTTTTGAACAAAATTTTGCTCATATTTTAACCATCTTTCATACATAGAATCAGGCACAAAATACCCATTTTGCTTCGCCAAAATCAAAAACATTCCCGCATAATTACTTCCCCAAGCATTGCTTTCATCTCCTCCTTGCCAATAAGCAAATCCTCCATCAGCAGTTTGAAAATTACTATAACGCTCAATGGCTGCATTGATATTATTGATCGCTTTTTGCTTGTCAAATTCCGTGCTAAATTTATCTAAAAAAAGTTGTGGCAAAACTGCTGAGGTAGTTTGTTCTATACAGCCATAAGGATAATTTAATAAATACTTAATTCTTTTATCCATATCTAAAATAGGTGTAGGCGAAAGCTTTAAAGTTGCATTTGTAGTCCCTAAAATATAATCTTTTATAATAAATTCTTTACTTTCCCCTGCTTTAATCAAACTAGTATTATTTTCATATGTATAAGCATTGATAGGCTTGATATCAATTTCGATTTCATTTTTATAAGTATAATCTTCACTTTTTAATTCAAATTCTAAAAGCTCTTTGCCAATCCTATTATCACTTACATTTGCATCCATCATCACTTCTAAATTAGTAGCACTTTTAAAGTCTATGGTTTGAGTATCTGGACTGATTTTTATAAGAGAATTTTTACTTCTTACGCTCAAAGTTGCATTTTTAATACGATTTTCTGTTTTAAAAATTTGAGTTAAAAGGGTGAAATTATCACCTATTTTTAAAGTCCTTGGCAAAGTTTCAAGCATCACAAGAGGTGCGCTTACTTGTATATCCTTAGAAACGCTGCCATAAGCGTCCTTTTCATTAGCTACAACCATCACGCGAACCGAACCCATATAAGAAGGCATTTTAAATTTAAGTTTTGCAAAACCTGTTTCATCACTTCTTGCAGGAGTATTAAAAAGCGCTACAGGCTTAAAACGCTGTGCACTATCATCGCGATTTTTATCTACTCTTAAACCCCCTAAAACACTATCACCTCCAGTAAATTTAGGGATAATTTGACTATAAGTATCATAAGTTTTTAAAGTAAAACCTGTTTTTGCATAAAAACCTTTCCAAATATCAGGTGTTTTAAAATCCGTTAAATCAAGAAGTCCTTCATCTACAATAGCCACGGTATAATTAAAAGCTCTTTTATCTTTACTTTGAATTTCTATCTCAAAATCACTATTAGGTAAAATTTTATCAGGAGTTTTTAATTCTAAATCAAGCTTTGTATTTTCATCTTCTACATACAAAGGAATTACACCAAAAAGTCTTAGAGCACGATCATTATCAATTTTATTATAATCTTGAAATAAACTCACACTTACATAAATATTTGGTGCGTATTCTTTTTTCATCGCCAATTCTATACTCGTGCTTTCATCTTGAGTATCCATCACAAAACGATCAATAATCTTAGAATTAGAACTTAAAGTTATAAGTGCTTTAGCTCCTGCAACGCTTTCAAATTCTATTTTTGCACTTTGCCCTATTTTATATTTATTTTTATCACTTTTAATTTTTAAAGAACTCACTACATCAGCATAGCTTGGCTCTCCCCAAGAGCTTACATAAAAACTTTGCCCTGTGCTTACCTCACTTTCTTTATCTATAAGCTCAATAAACATTTGCCCATAATAATTACTGGTATTAAAGCTAAATTTCATAGGCTCACTAGAGCTAGTAAGCTCCCCTTTTTCAATAAGTTTGGTATTGGTATCTTGTTTGATAGAGCGCAAAAACTCATCATAAGAATCATAATCCCACCACCAATAATAATCATTTTGATAAATTCTATACTCTAAAGTCTTGCCTGAAACTAATTTTTCTTTCAAATCGCTTACAATAGCATAAAAATCAATCGTTTCTCCCTCAGATACATAAGAATTTGCCAAAGTTTTCATTCCTACAAAATAATCATAACGATTTAAATTTACATCCTTAACAGCTTTTACAGATCTGCCACCTTTTTCAAAAACTTCTGAAACAATCCTTGCATTAAAATTATAGCCTTGAGAATTTAAAATATTTTCAGGAATTTCAACACTTGATTGCACCCTACCCTTTTCATCCAAATTTCCTTTATCGTCAGCACTTGCGCTGATAATCAATGAACTTGGATTAGTAAAAATATAATCTTTATATTTAGAATTATGATAATTTTTTGGAGAAAAATATACAACACTTTGATATTTTAAATTTGAAGCTAAAGCCCCGAAAAGATATTTTGAAGAAAGCTCGTAGCTTAAACTCCCATCATCTAAACTTCTATTTTCATCAGCATTTAATTCTACCTTGATACGATTTGGCACCACACTTTGGACTAAAATGTCTTTACTAAATTCCACCCCAGCGATATTAAAATTCGCCCTATAAAGGCCATTGATGGCATTTTTATCTAAATTAATTTGCGTATAGTAAATATCATTTTGACTTTTTAAAATTTGATTTTCTATGATTTTTTGATTTTTAGGATTGATTAAAGTAAAATTTATAGGGTGTTTGAGTGGATTTGTATTTTCTCTTGCAACCACACTTAAGTGTACACTATCGCCCGCTCTATAAACTCCACGATCTGTGTAAATAAATGCCTTTATCATCTCATGATTTTGATCCCCCTCTACATCATAACCATCTGTGGATAAAGGATTGCTAAATCTTAAAACACTGATTTGATTCTCTTTACTTGCTAGAATATAGAGTATTTCATCATCTTCTTGAATTTGAAATTTCGCATCTCCATTAGAATCAGTATTTTGGCTTTGTAAAATTTGATTTTGCTTACTTACAAGCTCTATTTTTACATTTTCCAAAGCTTCATTTTTGCTAAAGTCTCTTGCATGAACTACAAGCTGTTTATTTAAATTTTGCGCACTTAAAGCGATATTAGAAAAAATGAGATTTTTACTGACACTAGCTTTATTTATAATACGATATACATTTTCACCCTTATAATCAAGATCGTTAGCATCAACACTTAAACTCACTGAAAAAATTCCACTTTTACCTTTTAAATCACTTAAATCTAAAGCGCTACTTATCCAAGTATTTTTTTGATTTTTAAGTTCTATTTTTTTATCGATGACTTTTTTAGCAACATAATTAAAACCATCTGAAGAATAAAACGCTTCTTGCGTACTATCATCTTTTTTACCCACCAAATTTTTATAACGCAAATACTCGCTTATATTATTTGAAAAAATTTGACTCACTTTTAAATGAATCTTTTTAACATTGCGTGATTTAATATAAACTTGATATTCTGCCCCACTAGGTAAAAATACCCCATCATTTGCAAAAACAAGACTTGGATCTAAGTCCTTTTGTAAAGTAATATTTGCTTCTTCGCCTTTATTGATTAAACCTTGATTTGATTTTAAACCTTTTGCGATTTTAACTTGATACTTTTCCCCTGGCTCAAAATTAGCTGAAATTTTAAGTTCTTTTCCCACGCTCCATGCTCTAAAATTAAGCTCGGGTGAAATTTGGATAAAATCTTGAAAAGCTTGATTTTCAGCTAGTTCTTTAGAAAATTTTAAAGTAGCAATTTGATCTTTTTCTTCTGCGCTAATGAGTCTAAAATCATTATCTTTTGGCTTACTAGGAATTTGAAATTGAAGTACTTTAGCTTCTTTAAAACCCATGATTTTTTCATCATAAGTTAAAACAAGTTCTTGAGGCTTATCTAAAAGCTTGATATCATCAGTATCAAGACTAAATTCACCCAAGTTAAAGGCCAATTCTTTGCCATCTAAAGTGATTTTTAAGCCCTCTTGTGTTTTATCTTTAAATTGCCAATTATAAGTGTTTCCAAAGCTATAATTTAAATGCAAATAAGCTTTTTCTTCATCTTGCTCTAATTTAGCCTTATAGGTAAAATTTTCTATCCATCCTGTTTGAAATTCTAAAACAATAGGAATATTTTTATAAATAAATTCTATTTTATAATTTTGATTGGCCTCTAAATAAGTTAAATCTAATAAAAATCTAGAATCTGATGCTTTTGTAAGTAGAATTTTTGAATTTTTAGAATTGATTTTTGCATCAATACTCATTTCATCAAAATCAACAATTGCTTCTTTAAATTCGACAAAAACTGCTTCATGATTTTTTAGAAGTCCTTGAGATTGTGCACGAATTAACTCGCTTGAATTTTTATTTTTTTCACTGCTACACGCAATCAATAAAAAAGATAAAATCAAACCAACCAATATATTTTTTAACATTAATATTCCTTTGAAAAATTGAACTACAACATTATTTAAGATATTCTACTTATTTTAATTAAAAATTTATTGATATTTTTTAAAAACTCAAATCAAATATCTAAAAAATTATATTTTATCCAATTTCACACTCACTTCACTTAAAAATTTTATAATGTCATCACTTTTTAAAAAAGGAGATAAAATGAAAAAAGGTATTTTAATCGCATCAGCACTTCTAACAGGTTCTATGCTTCTTGCAGATAGTGTAAAACTTCAAGGTACTATAGCAGAGGTTTATGATAATAATAAAACTTTACTTATAGATTCAATCTATGGTGGACAAATGGCTGTAAGAATACTGCCAAATACTGAAATTGATATGGATAATTGTGGAATTTTTGGGATAGATAAACATGGAAAATTTAAAGACCTAAAAGTAGGAGATTTTCTTGAAGTAAAACTTTACTATCCTGGATATACATCTAATCCTACTCAAGCGCCTACAATTCCTGTAGCAAGAGAAATTGAAATAGAATGCTACAAAAAGGCTTATTAATTTGCTTACTTTTTAGTAAGCAAGCTTAATTTCTTCAAAATTTAAACTTTTTTTAGCAAGGAATTTGTAAAATAGTACTTAAATTTATTTAAGGAAAAAAGATTGAAAAAACTACTTATAATTCCTATTATCGTATTCTTTTGCTTTATTATACAAATTTTTTACATGGGGCATATTAATGAAAGTTTTTTTTATAATCTTACTCAAACACAAAATCCCTATTACGAGATAAAAAATGTAAATTTCCATAAAGGTTTTTTAAATTCAAAGGCTGATTTTACCATAGAAGATAAGTATAATTTAGGTTTAGTTTCAAAGCTTGATTTTAAATTTAACAATAATTATTTTTCAAAATTTATAGCACAAGGAAAACTCAGCAATCCTTTTAAACTCTTAGACGATAAATTGCACAATAAAGAATTAGCTTGGTTTAAGATACAATCTATTCAAAATGATATAAATGTATCAATTCAATTTCAAGATATTAATTTAAGCAATGAAGGTGGAAATGCATTATGGGAAAATGTTTTAACTGAAATTTTACTAGATAAAGATTTAAAAATTAAAGCTATTTATTCAAAAATAGGTCAAGTTGATTTTTCTCAATTTTATGCAAAATTCTATCTAAAAAACCTAGACCATCAACAAAAATTTGAAAAACCTATATCGTTTTCTAATTTAATACAATTTAACGAAAGTGTAGAAGAGTTTAAATTTGATTTTTGCGAAATCAATAATCATACAATCTCTTCATTTTATAATAAAAATATCATTTATTTTGATGATGATAATCAAACCTTGAAAATGCATTCTCAAGGCAAAGCAAATAATCTAAGTATAGATTTAACTTCTCAAATTTATCAAAGTATTGATTTTGATCAAATTCATTTTGATCTCATTTATAGTCAAAAAAAACCTGATATTTCTGATGATAAATTGATTTTTAAACCTTCCAATGAAGAATTAAACTTGCAAATACAAAATATCACTTTAAAAAAAGATAATCAAGATATAAACATCGAAGGAAATATCTTTTTATCAATGCAAAGTCATAAAGCTCATATTCAAATTTCTAGTTTAAAATCGCCCGATGAAATCTTTACTTGGGGACAATTTTTTGGAGGCTTAAATCAATACTTTATAAAGAATGAAGAGGGTATGTTTATCATGGATCTTCATTATGATAGTGATGCTAAAACTCGACTTAAAATCAATGGCAATGAATTTACGGATATAAATTTAAACTGATGAGTTTAGCTTTAAATTTTCGCCCCAAAACCTTAGATGAAATTCTAGGTCAAAAAGAGCTCGTAGAAGTATTTAAAAAGTTTATCAGTATGCAAAAACTTCCTCATAGCTTATTTTTTGGACCTGCAGGATGTGGAAAAACAACCTTTGCTAGAGTTGTAGCTAAGGACTTTGGACTTGATTTTTATGAATTTGATGGTGGAAATTTCAAACTTGAAGATTTAAGAAAGATCATAGAAAATTATAAAAATAGTCTTTATAAACCTCTTATTTTTATCGATGAAATTCATCGTTTAAGCAAAACCCAACAAGAAATGCTTTTAATTCCCATGGAAAATTATCGTTGTATTATTATAGGTGCAAGCACTGAAAACCCTTATTTTGTTTTAAGTTCAGGTATTAGAAGTCGTTCTATGCTTTTTGAATTTAAAAATCTTGGGCAAAAAGATTTAGAACTTTTATTAAAACGAGTGCAACAAGAAATAGCATTTACAATAGAAGATAATGCTAAAGAATTTTTACTAAAAAGCTCTGATACTAGAGCCATGCTAAATTTACTTGAATTTGCTTTGGTTTTAAATGAAAAAGAAATCACTTTAGAAAATTTAAAAAAACTTCGTAATGGGGTAAATAGCGAGGGAGTAAGCTCAAAAGATACTCATTATATTTTAGCAAGCGCTCTTATTAAAAGTTTGCGAGGAAGCAATGTGGACGCTGCTATATATTATCTTGCTCGCTTGATCGATGCAGGGGAAAGTGCTGATTTTATCGCTAGGCGTTTGATTATCTTTGCAAGTGAAGATATATCTAATGCCGATCCTAATGCCTTAAATTTAGCCGTTTCTACTCTTACTGCAGTAAAAAATATCGGCTATCCTGAAGCAAGGATTATACTTTCTCAATGCGTTGTTTATCTAGCAAGCGCTCCAAAATCAAATTCAAGCTATAACGCTATAAACAGGGCTTTAGACTATGTAAAAAACAATCCCGCACTTGAGATCCCTAATTATTTAAACAATAATCACCCCGAAAAGAAAAACTACCTTTATCCGCATCATTTTGGTGGATGGGTAAAACAAAACTATCTTAGCGCAAATTTAAAATTCTACGAAAGCAAGGGCATAGGAGAAGAAGCGAGATTGCTTGAAAATTTAAACAAATTAAAAAACATCAAGTCCTGATTTCTTATAAAAAATTTACAAAATAAATGTTAAAATGCAATTTTATTTTTAAGGAAAAAATAAGACAATGATAAACATAGGAATTTATGGCGCTAAAGGGCGCATGGGCAAACAGATTGAAGAATGTTTAAAGAGTGAAAATAAAGCAAAAGCAGCTGCACTTTTTGATAAGGGTGATAATTTAGAAGAATTTTTTGAAAAAAGCGATGTTATCATTGACTTCTCATCTCCAAATGGTACTCACGAACTCTTAAATTACGCAAGAACAATGCCAAAACCTCTAGTAATTGGCACAACAGGACTAGATGAAAAAACTCTACATTTAATGCAAAATGCAAGTGAGGTAATGCCTGTTTTTTATGCGACTAATATGTCTTTAGGAGTTGCGGTTTTAAACCATCTTGCTAGCAAAGCAAGCCAAATGTTAAGAAATTTTGATATAGAAATTTTAGAAATGCACCATCGCCACAAAAAAGACGCTCCAAGTGGCACTGCTATGACTTTAGCACAAGGTGTAGCAAAAGCTAGAAATTTGGATCTTGAAAAAGTAAGAATAAGCGGAAGAGATGGCATTATAGGCGAAAGAAGCAAGGATGAAATTGCTGTGATGAGTCTAAGAGGTGGCGATATCGTAGGACGCCATACTGTGGGCTTTTATGAAGAGGGTGAATTTTTGGAATTAAACCATACTGCAACCTCAAGAGCAACTTTTGCTAAAGGAGCGATTAAAATCGCTATTTGGCTTAATACACAAGAGCCAAAAATGTACTCAATTAATGATTTTTTAGGAATTTAAAATGTGTGCAGTAGTAGGAGTTATAAATTCAAAAAATGCAAGTACTTATGCTTACTATGCTCTTTTTGCCATGCAACACCGAGGACAAGAGGCAAGTGGCATTAGCGTAAGCAATGGTAAAACTATCAAAACTATCAAAGCCAAAGGTGAAGTGAATCAAATTTTTAATCCTGATAATCTAAAAACCTTAGAGGGCGAAATCGCCATAGGACACAATCGCTATTCTACCGCAGGAAATTCAAGCTTAAATGATGCTCAACCCGTAGCTGCGACTTCAGTTTTAGGAGATATTGCTTTAGCACACAATGGAAATTTAGTCAACAAAGAAAAAGTAAGATCAAGACTTATCGAAGATGGAGCTATCTTTCAAACCAATATGGATACTGAAAATGTCGTTCATCTCATAGCAAGAAGTAAAAAAGAAAGCTTAAAAGATAGATTTATTGAAAGCTTGCAAGAATGTATAGGGGCTTATTGTTTTGTTTTAGCAAGTAAAGATAAACTTTATGTTGTAAGGGATCCTTATGGGGTGCGTCCTTTATCTTTAGGGCGTTTAAAAGATGGAGGCTATATCGTAGCAAGCGAAACTTGCGCTTTTGATCTTATAGAAGCAGAATTTATACGCGATGTTAAACCTGGAGAAATGATTATTTTCACTCAAGGAAATGATAAATTTGAAAGTATAGAACTTTTTAAACAAGAGCCTAGAATTTGTGCTTTTGAATATATTTATTTTGCTAGACCTGATAGCATTATAGAAGGAAAAAGCGTGTATGAGATACGCAAAAAAATGGGCGAAGCTTTGGCAAAGAAATTTACTCATGGTGCTGATTTTGTAGTGCCTGTTCCAGATAGTGGCGTAAGTGCTGCCATAGGCTTTTCACAATATTTAAAAATTCCACTTGAAATGGCTATAGTTAGAAACCATTATGTAGGTAGAACCTTTATCGAACCTACCCAAGAGCTTAGAAATTTAAAAGTCAAATTAAAATTAAATCCTATGCATAAAGTTCTAAAAGATAAAGAAATTGTCGTAATAGATGATAGTTTGGTGCGTGGAACAACTTCTAAAAAAATCATTTCCCTACTTCGTGCTGCAGGTGCAAGTAAAATTCACTTGGCCATAGCTTGCCCTGAAATTAAATTTCCAGATACTTATGGGATTGATACTCCAACCTTTGAAGAACTCATTAGTGCTAATAAAAATTTAGAAGAAGTGCGCGAATATGTAGAAGCAGATTCGCTTAGCTTTTTAAGTATCGAAGAATTAACTCAAAGTATAGGAGATGAGAGAAAATATTCTTTAATTAGCTTTGATGGAGATTATTTTATTAAATAATCTCTATTTTACATAAGAGGGATAAGTAAAGAAAAATAAATGTGTTAAATTTAAACCATAATGAAAAAATACACTAAGCCATAAACTCTTACTATATCTCCAAGCCATTCCATAAATCAAACCTGCCAAAGAAGCAAATATTATCATCAAAATACCTGCTTTATAATGCGCCACTCCAAATGCCAAACTCGCAACTAAAAGCGCTCCTACACCCCCTATCAAACCTTGTAATCTTTGTTGTAAATAACCCCTAAAAAATGCTTCTTCAACCAAAGCAACCAAAAATAAATTAGAAAATAAAAAATACACTATCCAAGAAGGAAAGCCTATTTCCATTTTAATTACACCCAAATACCAAGGGATGGATAAAAGTAAAAAAGGACTTGCAAACAATAACATTGCTTGAAATAATTTTGGTTTTATTCTATTTAAATTCTCAAACAAACTTGGCATAAGTAAAAAGAGTAAAAAAACACCCAAAGGCTTATCAAAACTAAAATACAAAGTAAAAGCGCTGCTATGCTCACTTGCATGAACTTTATCTAGAATTTTTACATTATTAACACCTGGAATAAAATGCAAAAATAAAAGCAAACAAAATGCCACTATCAAAAGCTCTAAAAATATATTTTTATTATTTTTATAATACAAGGACAATAAAAAAAATACACCCATAAAAGCAATAAAACTTATTTCTATGATATTATAATAATAAGCCAAAATTCCACTTATCGCCAATACCATAAAAGATAATTTTGTTTTTTTAAACGAAAGCAATGTTAAAGCTAAGGCTAATAAGATAAAAATTGTAATCATATTTTATTTCTCTTTTTGAATTTCATTGAACTTTGCAAAAATAGTATCACTTCAAAAATTAAATATCTATAAAAATCACTCACATAAGTGATTGGAAAAACTCAAAAACTTATGTCAATCATAAGAAATATTTTTTAAAAAAATATGAATTTATTATAAATAAACAATTTAATTTTTAAAATACATTTAAATTTTATTGATAATAAAATCTCAGCCCTATCAATTTGAAATCATAAGGAATAATATAGAACTATTAAATATTTATATATAGAATAAAAAATATCTTATTAATGAATAATTAATAATTTTAATAATAAAATAATACTATTATAATTATTATCAAGGATTGACAATGAAAATTTTCATTTCTTTTTTTGTCTTGGCGACATGTTTATGGGCTAAAGAAATAGCCTATACAGATGAAGTTGTATCACTTTATCTTCATAAAGACGATACTAAAGTTACAGGAAGGCTTTTGCCCACAAATCCTTTTGAAATTCTAAAAAGTGATGGAGATAGGGTTTTGATAAAAGTTGATGGATATGTAAATCCTAAAGCTCCTTCTGTAATTTATTTTAACGATTCTCAAAGAATCATTGTTGCTGCTTTTTCCAAAAATACAAAACTCAATTTCTCACAAATAAGTGCAGGAAAAAATGGTAAATGGGATAAGGTGAGCCTTGAAATTTGGGCAGATAAAAAAGATTTTGCCAAAGACAATAAAGAAATGTTAAATCGCGCAAAAAATCTTTTTGCTGAAAATTGCGGAATTTGCCATGCTTTACATCCTGAAAAAGAATTTACTGCTAATGCTTGGCCTGCTGTTTTTCGCTCTATGGCAGATAGAACAGGAATTGATAAAAAAGATAGATGGCTAGTAATACAATATTTACAAAAAAATGCAAAAGATTTTAAAGCAAAATAAAAAGGAAGGGCAATGTTAGATAGAAGAAAATTTTTAAAAATTGGTGCAGCATTAAGTACTTTACCCCTTATTCCAACTTTAGGCGCAGGAAAAAGTGTAGAAGCTACAAAAGTAAGTCTTGGACTTGTCAAAAATGGTGAAGTCATCACAGCGGCTCATTGGGGGATTTTAAAACTTACCATAAAAGATGGTAAAATCGTTAAAAGTGAACCTTGGGAAAAAATCACCAAGATGGACAACCCTTTACAGCATTACACTGCAGATATGGTTTATAAATCTCGTATAAAATATCCTTATGTACGCAAATCCTATCTTCAAAATCCTGACAATCCTAAACCTGAACTTCGCGGAAAAGATGAATTTGTGCGTGTAAGTTATGATGAAGCTGTAAAACTCATCGCAAAAGAACTCAAAAAAACAAGAGAAGCTAAGGGCACAAGTGCTATTTTTGGTGGAAGTTATGGTTGGAAATCAAGTGGCAATATGCAAAATGCTAGAATATTATTGCATAGGTTTTTAAATGTTACAGGTGGTTTTGTTGGCGCTACTGGAGATTATTCTACAGGGGCTTCTCAGGTTATTATGCCTTATGTGGTTGGTTCAATTGAAGTTTATGAACAACAAACCTCGTGGGAAAATATCTTAGAACATTCTAAATATGTTGTTATTTGGGGTGCTGACCCAATTTCTACCCTACGCATTGCTTGGACTGCATCAGAACAAAGAGGCTTAGCTTATTTTGAAAAACTTAAGGAAAAGAAAATAAAAGTTATTTGTATTGATCCTGTAAGAACTGATACAGCTAAATTTTTAAATGCAAAATGGGTAGCGCCACGCCCAAATACCGATGTAGCTTTAATGATGGGTATGGCAAGTCATTTGATTGCCAAAAATAAAGTTAATTATGAATTTTTAGAAAACTATACTATAGGTTTTGATAAATTTAAAGATTATCTTGATGGAAAAGAAGACGGTATCAAAAAAGATGTCAAATGGGCAAGTAAAATTTGTGGTATCGATGAAAAGACAATTAAAAATTTAGCTGAAATTTTCTATGATAATCCTACTATGATTATGAGCGGATGGGGTATGCAAAGAGCTCATTATGGTGAGCAGCCACACTGGATGCTTGTAACTTTAGCTTCTATGATAGGACAAATCGGTACTAAAGGTGGTGGTTTTGGACTTAGTTATCATTATAGCAATGGAGGTGTGCCAACTTGCAAAGGTGGAGTAATTGGTGGAATCAATGCAGGAAGTTTAGGCATTTGGAAAAATGGTAAATTTCAAGGTTTGGCTAAATCAAATCAAGCAAGCGGTGGCGCAGAATGGCTTCAAAATGCTGCAAGTTACTCTTTCCCTGTAGCAAGAATAGCAGATGCTTTACTTAATCCTGGCAAAACCATAGATCACAATGGTAGCAAAATTACTTATCCTGATATTGATTTTATCTACTGGGTAGGTGGAAATCCACTCGTACACCATCAAGATACCAATACCAATGTAAAAGCATGGCGAAAACCTCGCACTGTAGTAGTAAATGAAATTTATTGGACCCCAACAGCAAAAATGGCAGATATTGTAATGCCTACAACTTCATCTTATGAAAGAGATGATATTACTATGAGCGGGGATTATTCTAATATGCATATAATACCGATGAAACAAGCAGTTGAACCAGTGGGTGAAAGCAAAGATGATTATATAATTTTTGCTGATATATGCAAAGTTTATGGTCAAAATGTATACAATGCTTATACAGAAAAGGGTAAAAAAGCAAAAGACTTCATCAAAGAATATTATGATAGTGCTTTAAAACAAACTCAAAGCTTTGGCGAGGCTTTTGCTACTCCTATGCCAAATTTTGAAGAATTTTGGGCAAAAAATGAACCTATTACCTTTGAAGCCACTGCAGAAAGCTTAGAATGGACACGTTTTTCAGAATTTATAGAAGATCCAATCCTTAATGCTTTAGGCACAGAATCAGGCTTGATTGAAATTTATTCTCAAACAATCAAAAATTACAATTATAATGATTGTAAAGCGCATCCTACTTGGTTCGAACCGATTGAATGGCTTGGAAATGCTACTAAAGAAGCACCTTTTCATCTACTCACAAACCACCCAAAAGATCGCTTGCATTCTCAGCTTTGCCACACAAGCTTAAGAGAAACTTATGCGATAAAAGATAGAGAGCCAATTTTAATAAATACCAAAGATGCGAAAAAACTTGGTATTAAAAATGGCGATGTTGTAAGAGTCTTTAACAAACGCGGAGAGGTCTTAGCAGGTGTAATTGTAAGTGATGATATCATGCAAGGTGTCGTAAGACTATGCGAGGGTGCTTGGTATGATCCTGATGAAAATGGACTTTGCAAATGCGGAAATGCAAATGTCTTAACCATAGATATTCCAAGTTCAAAACTTGCAAATGGTAATATAGCACATACAGGACTTGTAAATATAGAAAAATTTACAGATAAGCTTCCGACTCTTAGTGCTTTTAGTGCTCCAAAAGGTGCTATTTAACTCTATCTTAAAGAAAGTCTTTTAGGACTTTCTTTACTAATGATCACAATACCCCTTGTAAATAATAATTCAAAGTTATACAAAAAACAAAATGTTTATAAATTTACACTCAATTACTATAAAAAGAAAAACTTTCTTATTTTCACAAATTTTTCAGTATAATTAAAAAATATTTTATAAATAAAGGTAAGAAAATAATGCAAACAAATACATTTGCTAAATCAGTTAGCATATCAACAAGACTTACACTTTGGATAGGAATTTTAGTTGTATTAATTTTAGCAATTACAAGCACAGTTAGCTACTATGAAGCTAAAATTAAGACTTATGAGCTTTTAAAAGAAAATCAACTTAAAACCATGGATGATGTTGGTGCCATATTTGAAGCTTACGGTGCTTCAAAAAGAAATGGAGTTCAAAATTTGGCAAATCAATTAAATCAAAATCCTGATATGAGCGAACGTGAGCTTATGAATTTAATCCAAGCTCTTAAAGATTTAAATGGTTATGATTTAGTTTATGTAGGTTTTGAAGATACAGGAAAAAACTATCAATCAAATAATCAAATTTTAGATATTTCCAAGGGTTATGATACAAAAAATCGTCCTTGGTATAAGCAAGCCAAAGCAGCTAAACAATTTATCGTAACAGAACCTTATAAGTCCGCAGATAGTGGAAAAATAGGAATTACCTATGCGGCTCCTTTTTATGATAAAAATGGAAATTTTAGAGGTGTTGTAGGTGGAGATTACGATTTGGCTAAATTTTCCACAGATGTTCTAACAGTAGGAAAATCACAGCATACTTATACTGCTGTAATAGATCCAGAAGGAACCATACTTTTTAGAGATGATATAAGTCAAATTTTTACAAAAACTGACTTAAGTATTAATGTAGCTAATGCAATTAAACAAAATCCCTCTTATCTAGATCCAAATAATAGAGATGTATTATTCCATGTAGAAAATGACAAAGGTGTTAATTATGCTATTATGTGTAACGCTACTTATAATCCTCTATTTAGAATTTGCACAGTAACAGAAAATTCAGTTTATACCAATGCTGCAAATGAAATTTTATATCAACAAGTAATTATAGGTATTGTTGCTATCATAATAGCATTAATTCTTATAAGATTTTTAATCAATAGAAGTTTCTCCCCACTCGCCTCTATCCAAGCAGGACTTAATTCTTTCTTTGGCTTCATCAACCATAAAACCAAAGATATTTCTACTATTGATGTAAAAACTAATGATGAATTTGGTCAAATCTCTAAAGCCATCAACGAAAACATCCTTGCTACTAAACAAGGTTTAGAACAAGATGCTAAAGCAGTAAAAGAAAGTGTTGAAACAGTAGGAGTAGTAGAAAGTGGTAATCTTACTGCAAGAATTACAGCTAATCCTAGAAATCCACAATTAATAGAACTTAAAAATGTTCTTAATAGACTTTTAGATGTTTTACAAACTAAAGTAGGATCAGATATGAATGCTATTCATAAGATCTTTGAAGAATATAAGTCTTTAGACTTTAGAAATAAACTTGATAATGCTAGTGGTAATGTTGAAATCACTACCAATGCTTTAGGAGATGAAATCGTTAAGATGTTAAAACAAAGTTCTGACTTTGCTAATCACTTAGCCAGTGAAAGTTCTAAACTTCAAAGTGCAGTTCAAAATCTTACTTCATCTTCTAATTCTCAAGCAGCTTCTTTGGAAGAAACAGCTGCTGCTTTAGAAGAGATTACTTCTTCTATGCAAAATGTTTCTGTAAAAACCAGTGATGTTATCACTCAATCTGAAGAGATTAAGAATGTTACAGGTATTATTGGAGATATTGCAGATCAAATCAATCTTCTAGCATTAAATGCTGCTATTGAAGCTGCAAGAGCAGGAGAACATGGTAGAGGATTTGCAGTTGTTGCAGATGAAGTTAGAAAGCTAGCTGAAAGAACTCAAAAGTCTTTATCTGAAATAGAAGCTAATACTAATTTATTGGTTCAATCTATCAATGATATGGCAGAATCTATTAAAGAGCAAACTGCAGGTATTACTCAAATCAATGAGAGTGTAGCTCAAATTGATCAAACTACTAAGGATAATGTAGAGATTGCTAATGAGTCTGCTATTATTTCTAATACTGTAAGTGATATAGCTAATAATATACTTGAAGATGTGAAAAAGAAAAGGTTTTAATTAGAGACTGATATATAAAATTTAGATTGATATGCGAGTATCAATCTAAAGATTTTGATTTGTTGATGAAATTTACATTTCTATATTTATGAAATTATTTTAATACAAAATAAGATTATTTAAGATTAGGATTAGGTAGCGTTGCGCTAGAACTTCCCATATTAATATTTTGCTGCACTGCACTAGGGGCAACATTAGCATCAATTTGACTTAAAAGTCTTATAGTTTCTTCAAATTCAAAGCTTTCCTCAGGATTTTGTCCTAAAAATTTTTGCATAAATTCCTTTTTAGCTATGGCTTCATCAAGCTCCTTATCACTACCCTTTTGATAAGCACCGATACGAAGCAATACTTCATTTTCTTTTAAAAGCGAATTTAAGCGTTTAAATTTTCTAGCCCAAAGTTTGTGTTCAGGACTTATGATATCGCCCATTACCCTTGAGGCTGAATTTTGTATATTAATAGGAGGATAAATTCCAAAATCCGTAAGCTCACGACTTAAAACAATATGCCCATCTAGGATAGAACGGCTTTGATCAGCAATAGGATCACTCATATCATCTCCATCAACTAAAACAGTAAAAAATGCCGTTATAGTTCCTTTACCTTCTTCTTTTCCTGTTCTTTCCATGAGTTGAGGCAAGAGGCTTAAAACACTTGGAGGATAACCTTTTGTAGTAGGAGGCTCACCAAGAGCAAGTCCTATCTCTCTTTGTGCCATAGCAAACCGCGTTACGCTATCCATGATAAAAAGTACATCTTTGCCTTGTTCTTTAAAGTATTCAGCCACGCTCATAGCACAAAATGCTCCATATTTTCGCATTAAAGCACTATCATCACTTGTTGCAACGATAATTACTGTATCGTCAAGCTTTCCACCTAAATTTTTTTGTATAAATTCAGGAATTTCGCGCCCCCTTTCACCTATAAGTGCGACTACCTTGATAGGGGCTTTTGAATTTTTAACTATCATACCCATAAGGGTAGATTTTCCTACACCACTTCCTGCAAAAATGCCTAATTTTTGCCCCACACCACAAGTTAAAAGCGCATCTATGGTTTTAACTCCCACAGGAAAAACTTCTTCTATAAGTCCTCTTTTCATCGCATCAATAGGTGCACGCATGATAGGCATATATTTAGTTGCTTCTATAGCACCCTTGCCATCTTTAGGGCGCATAAAAGGATCCACTACCCTTCCTAAAAGCTCATCGCTAACGCCTATTTGCATTCCTGCATCACTTATAAAAGCACGGTCGCCTATTTTAAAACCTTCTATGAAAGAAAAAGGGCTTAGATAGCTAAATTGCTCTTTGATTTCAACAACCATAGCTAAGGTGTTTAAATTTTCATTTTCATTTGAAACAAGTTTAATGATATCGCCAACACCTGTTTTAAGTCCTCGAATTTCTATACTTGTAGCAGAAATTTTAGTGATCTCTCCAAAAACAGCACTTAAATTTTCTTTGCCAAGTTTAGAACGAAGTTTTTCTAAATTCATCAAAAACGAACTTGCTTAGGAGAATTAATGAGTGAAAAAAATTCTTCGCGTGTTTTTTCATTTTTTAAAAAAAGTCCGCGAAGAGCCGAAGTGGTAGTAGTAGAATTTGCTTTTTGCACCCCACGCATTTCAACACACATATGTCTTGCTTCTATAACCACACCAACGCCTTTTGCACCAACATTTTCCATCAAAGCTTCAGCAATTTGTTCGGTAAGTTGTTCTTGAATTTGAAGTCTTCTCGCATATACTTCTACAAGACGCGGTATTTTGCTAAGCCCAACCACTTTTTGATCAGGGATATAAGCCACATGTACGCGACCAAAAAAAGGTAAAAGGTGATGCTCACAAAGACTATAAAACTCTATATCGCGCACTAGAACCATTTCGTTATTTGAGCTTTCAAATAAAGCATTATTTAATATTTCTTTGACATTTTTTTTATATCCACTTGTTAAAAACTCATAAGCTTTAAAAACACGATTAGGCGTCTTTACAAGTCCTTCTCTAGTTGGATTTTCCCCTATGATTTCAAGCATAGTTTTTACGCAATTTTCAAATTTTTCTTGCAAATTATTCTCCGTATTTTTTTCTTAGCTCATTTTAACATAAAATGCTTTAAAATTTTATGCAACTAATAAGGAAAAATTTGCTATGATTGAAGCAAATTTTATTTTATAAGGAAAAATGTTATGGAAGTAAAAGCAAAGCAATTAGACTCTGTTAATGCGACTGCTAGTGTAAAAATTCCTTCAGGGATGATTAAAAGCGAAGTAGAAAATTTAGCTAAAAAAGCTTCTAAAAATGTAAAAATGGATGGCTTTAGACCAGGAAAAGTTCCTGTTGCTGCCGTGCTTAAAAGATATCAAAAAGAATTGACTCAAGATGCAGAACAAAATCTTTTTAAATCTGCCGTTGATAGTGCTTTAAAAGAATTAAAAAAAGAAGTAAAAGAACTTGTAGGTGAACCGTATTTTGAAAAATTTGATCGTCAAGATGGAGAAATTGTTGCTGAATTAGCTCTTTCTTTTAAACCTGAATTTAAACTCGATGGCTATGAAGAATTGATTCCTGAGTATCAAACTCCAAAAGTAACTAAAAAAGAAATTGATGAAAAAAAAGAAGAATTATTAAAACGCTTTGCTACTCCTGAAGCTATTAAAACTAAAAGAGCTTTAAAAGAGGGTGATTTTGCAAAATTTGATTTTGAGGGTTTTGTAGATGAGAAAGCTTTTGATGGAGGCAAGGCTGAAAATTATGTTTTAGAAATAGGCTCTAAACAATTCATACCAGGCTTTGAAGAAGGTATGGTAGGAATGAAAAGTGGGGAAGAAAAAGATATAAAAGTAACCTTTCCTAAAGAATACGGCGCAGCACATTTAGCAGGAAAAGATGCAGTATTTAAAGTAAAATTGCACGAAATTCAAGAGTTAAAATTACCTGAACTTGATGAAGAAACACTCAAAAAACTTTTACCAAATGAAGAAAAACCAACAGTTGAACTTCTAGATGAAAAACTTAAAGAACAAATCAAAAACGAAAAGCTTTTCAAGCTTGTAAATGATGAACTAAAAGCTAAATTTGCTGATGCTTTAATTGAAAAATACAATTTTGACTTACCACGCGGTATAGTAGAGCAAGAAACTGATATGCAATTCCGCAACGCATTTAACACATTCAGTGAAAAAGAAATTGAAGAACTTAAAACAAGCAAAGAAAAATATCAAGAAAAACGCGATTCTTTCAAAGAAGAAGCACAAAAAAGTGTAAAACTTACTTTTATCATTGATGAGCTTGCAAAACTTCGCAAAATTGAAGTAAATGATCAAGAATTGATCCAAGCAATTTATTTTGAAGCTTATCGCTATGGAATGAATCCAAAAGAACATTTAGAAAATTACAAAAAACAAGGGGCTTTACCTGCAGTTAAAATGGCTTTGATCGAAGAAAAACTTTTCAGCGATATTTTTATGCCAAAAGCTGATAAAGCAAGTAAAAAAGAGAAAGAAGATAAATAATGTACATACCTTATGTAATCGAAAAAACAAGTCGCGGTGAAAGAAGTTATGATATTTATTCGCGTCTTTTAAAAGATAGAATTATTATGCTAAGTGGCGAAATTCACGATGAACTTGCCGCTTCTATCGTAGCACAGCTTCTTTTTTTAGAAGCTGAAGATCCACAAAAAGATATATATCTTTATATCAATTCTCCAGGTGGCGTGATCACAAGCGGTTTTAGTATCTATGATACTATGAATTATATCAAGCCTGATGTTTGTACTATCTGCATAGGTCAAGCTGCATCTATGGGCGCATTTTTATTGAGTTGCGGAACAGAGGGCAAGCGTTTTGCTTTGCCTAATTCACGCATCATGATACATCAGCCTTTAGGTGGTGCAAGAGGACAGGCTACGGATATAGAAATTCAAGCTAAAGAAATTTTAAGATTAAAAGCTATACTTAATGATATCTTGGCAAAAAATACCAAGCAAAAAGTCGCTAAAATAGTAAAAGACACAGAAAGAGATTTTTTCATGTCAGCACAAGAAGCTAAAGAGTATGGTTTGATCGATAAGGTTTTAGAAAAAAGTTTTAAATGATTAAAATCATTTAAATAAAGGTTGTTTATGGTTAGAAAAATTATCACTTATCCTAATTCTAGACTTTTTTTAAATTCTGAACCTGTAAAGCAATTTGATCAAGAACTTCATACTTTACTTGATGATATGTATGATACTATGATTGCTAGTCAAGGAGTGGGTTTGGCTGCTATACAAGTAGATATCCCACTTCGTGCATTGATCGTAAATATTTTAGATGAAAATGAAGAGCAGAAAAAAGAAGATTTACTAGAAATTATCAATCCGCAAATCATTCCTTTAGATGAAGAAAAAATCACCTGCACCGAGGGTTGCTTAAGTGTGCCTGACTTCTTTGAAGAAGTGGAGCGTTATAATCATATCTTACTCAAATATCAAGATCGCTTTGGAAATTTTAAAGAATTAGAAGCTCAAGGATTTTTAGCTGTGGCCATCCAGCATGAAAATGATCATCTTAATGGTCATTTATTTATAGAAAAGATTTCTTTTTTAAAAAGACAAAAATTTGATAAAGAATTCAAAAAGAAACTTAAAAATCAAAAAAAACCTAAATGAAAAAATTAAAATGTGTAAGCTTTGATGAGAATTTAGATATCATCGATGTAGAATCTACATTTACAAGAGGCTTACCTAATTTAAGCATAGTCGGACTTGCAAATATTGCAATCAAAGAAAGTATCGAGCGTATCAAAGCCACACTTTTAACTTGCAATTTTTCATTTCCTGCTAAAAAAATCACCATCAATCTTAGCCCTTCAGGAATTCCAAAAAAAGGTTCTCATTTTGATTTAGTTATCGCTACACTTATATTGTTGCAAAATGAAGACTTTGATGATTTTTTTGTGGTAGGCGAGCTTGGTCTTGATGGAAGTATCAAAAGCACCAATGAGCTTTTTTCTTTGCTTTTATTTTTATCCACAAAGGTAAAAAGTGCAAAAGTTGTAGTCCCAAAAAATATAGCTCTAAAAGCTTCTATGATACCCAATCTAGAAATTTACGGACTTGAGCATTTAAATGAAGTGATTGAATTTTTTAAAGAAAAAAACTATGAGAAATTCAAATTCACCCAAAGCCATCCTTTATTTGCAAATCCTTTGATTATAGAAAATGAAATTTTTATTAAAAATCATCATTTTGAACTTGATTTTAAAGATATCAAAGGACAAGAAAAAGCTAAAAGAGCTTGTTTGATAGCAGCACTAGGCATGCATAATATACTTTTTGAAGGAAGTCCAGGAAGTGGCAAAAGTATGTGTGCAAAACGCCTTGTTGAAATCATGCCTCCACAAAGTTTAAATGAGGTTTTAATGCAAAATGCTTATATGTCTTTAAATTCTAAAGATTGCGAATTTACGCAAAAAAGAGCCTTAAGACACCCTCATCATACCTCTACAAGAGCTAGTATTTTTGGTGGTGGAGCAAAAAATGCGAAGATAGGTGAAATCGCTCTAGCTAATGGTGGAGTTTTATTTTTTGATGAATTTCCTCATTTTAACAAACAAATTATCGAAAGTCTAAGAGAACCTCTAGAAGATCATAAAATTCATATTTCAAGAGTCAATTCAAAAACCACTTATGAAACTAAATTCAGTTTTGTTGCCGCTCAAAATCCTTGTCCTTGTGGAAATTTATTTTCTAAAAATCTGTCTTGCGTTTGCAGTGAAAATGAGATTAAAAGATATAAAAATCACATTTCAGCCCCTATTATGGATAGAATTGATCTTTATGTAGCTATGGATGAGATCAGCAAAGATGACAAATCAAGTATAAATTCAAAAGAAATGAGCGAAAGAATTTTAAAAGCTTTTATCTTTGGCAAAAAACGCGGCCAAAAAGAATTCAATGGCAAATTAAGCGATGTAGAATTACAAAAATTTTGTATTTTAGAAAAAGATGCCAAGGATACTTTGGATTTAGCTATTTCGCGCTATAATCTTTCGCAAAGAGCTTTAAATAAAATTTTAAAAGTTTCAAGATCTATTGCCGATTTTGAAGAAAAAGAACTTCTTAATAAAAATCATATTTTAGAAGCTTTGAGTTTTAGGATAAGGAGCTAAATTGGAAAATAAAAGCATAGCTATTTTTATTGATGCGGAAAATATACCCGCAAAATACGCAAAAAGTATTTTTGATATCGCTTCGGATTATGGTGAAATAATTATCAAGCGTATTTATGGAGATTGGACTCAAAAAAATATTCAAGCTTGGAAAGAGCAAATTGCCGAGTATTCTTTAATCGCTATGCAGCAGTTTAATTTCGCAGCAAATAAAAATTCAAGTGATATGTGTTTAATCACTGAAATTATGAGTATATTTTATGAGAAAGATATTGATATTTTTGTCATTGTTTCTAGCGATAGTGATTATACCTCGCTCATTCAAAAGCTAAGAGAAAACAAAAAGCAAGTTATAGGAATGGGTCTTGAAAAGTCTATAAAATCTTATGTAAACGCTTTTAGTGAGTTTTTTTACCTTGATCAAGATGAAAACAAAAAAGAAGATATTTTAAGCAAGGATTATTTAAGAGCTTTGATCAATATCACAGAACAACTCATCGATGAAAAAGGACGCGCCGAATACGCACAAATTCGCACCAATATGAACCGCAAATATTCTGATTTTAACCCGCAAAATTATGGCTTTAAAAATTTTCGTGCTTTAATTCAGAAATTTTTACCTAAAATGAAAAAATTTGAAGAAGAGCGAGAAAAAAATATTTATTTTCTGGTGAAAAAAGATTATGAAAACTGTTACTGATGATATTAAAACTTTAGAACAAAATGCTATAAATAAAGGCTTAGATGAGCTTATTTTAATGGAAAACGCAGGATTAAATTTAGCTAAGCTTATCAAAAAAGAAGCAAAAAAAATTCGCAAACAATACAAGATAAAGAAAGTAAAAATACTTTTTTTATTGGGCGGAGGCAATAACGCTGCTGATGGCCTAGTAGCTTTAAGAAATTTAAAGCATGCAAAAGCTTATAAACTAGGCTTTAAAGAAAATGAAATTTTTAAAAAACAAGAGCAGATTTTAAAAAATTTTGGTTTTAAATTTGCAAAAAAAGAGCCTAAATTTAAAAAATTTCATATTGTTGTTGATTGTATCTTAGGCACAGGAACAAACCGCGAAGCAGATGAAAAAACAAAAGAAATTTTAGAAAAAATAAATCAAAGCAAAGCTTTAAAAATCGCTTGTGACATACCTACAAATTTGGGTTTTACTCCTTGCTTTAAAGCTGATATTACGCAGTGTATGGGAGCTTTAAAAGAAATTTTGCTTGAGGATTTTGCTAAAGAATTTGTAGGCAAAATCAAACTCGCAAACCTAGGTATCAATGCTAAAAAATTTAGTCTTGATTCCAAGGCTTTTTTACTTGAAGAAAAAGATTTAAAAACCATAGAAAGAAATACAAGCTCCAATAAAGGAAATTTCGGTCATATCTATATAATAGCTAGTGCAAGTGCAGGAACCCTAGCAGGACTTGGAGCTTTAAATTTTGGCAGTGGGCTTGTATCCTTAGTCGCAAAAAAAAGTTTTTCACCTCTTTTAATGTTAAAAGAAAAGATTGAAAACAATGCAAGTGCCATTGCCTTAGGTATGGGACTTGAAAATTTAGATATTTTAAAAGATGAAATTTTGCAAAATATTCCTTTGGTTTTGGATGCAAATTGCTTTTTAAGTGAAGCTGTGCTTTGGTATCTAAGCAGAAAAGATGTAGTCATCACCCCGCATCCAAAAGAATTTATAAGACTTTATAAAATGTGTTTTGATGAGGATTTAAGTATAGAAGATTTGCAAAGAAATCGCTTTTTTTATGCTAAAAAATTTGCACAAAATTATGATTGTGTTCTTGTTTTAAAAGGTGCAAATCCTATCATTATACAAAAAGAAAAAATCTTTGTTGTAAATCTTGGAAATGAAGCTTTAGCAAAAGGCGGAAGTGGCGATGTTTTAAGCGGTATGATAGCTGCGCTTTTAGGGGTAAAATTCAGCGCTTTGGAAGCGGCTAAAAATGCTTGTTTAGCACACGCTCTTGTGGCTAAAAAATATAAATTTAACAAAAACAGCTTTGATGCGATAAAACTTATAAAAGGATTAAAATGCTTGTAAAATTAGCGGTACTTTTTAGTGGAAATGGAAGTAATTTACAAAATATCTTAGAAAAACTTCATAAAAAAACTATAGGTAAAAACACCTATGAAGTCGTGCTTTGTCTTTGCAATAAAAAAGATGCTTATGGGATACAAAGAGCTAAAAACTTTGGCCTTGAAAGCGTGATTATCGAACACAAAGATTATAAAAACAGAGAAGAATTTGATGAAATTTTGGTAAAAAAAATCAAAGAAAGCGGAGCAGATCTTACTATCTTAGCTGGATTTATGCGAATTTTAAGCCCTGTTTTTACAAAAAATATCAAAGCAATTAATCTTCATCCATCTTTACTACCCCTTTTTAAAGGAGCTCATGCTATCAAAGAAAGCTATGAAAGCGATATGAAAGTAGCTGGAGTGAGTGTGCATTGGGTAAATGAAGAATTAGATGGAGGGAAAATCATCGCTCAAAAGGCTTTTGAAAAACAAAATTTAACCTTTGAAGAATTTGAAGCAAAAATTCACGCCCTAGAGCATGAAATTTTACCCTTAAGCGTAGTAGAAATTTTTGAAAATTGTCATTAAGTTAAGATATTTTATCGCTAAATTTTAGAAAATTAAATTTACTTGAGTGTTTTATCGGTATTTACTTTTAAAATCCTCAAGAGTATATAAAAATCTTTGATTCTTCCTGCTTAATTTTTCTAGCCTATCGAGCTTTAAAATTTTTAGATATATAATAAATTTTTTATATTTGTTATTTGCTTTGAAGTTATAAAATTACACTTTAAAAAATTTCAAAATTTTAAGGAAAGTTATGTTCGAGTGGGTTTTTAGTGCTGAAATGTGGATCGCTCTAGCAACTTTGATTGGCTTAGAGATTGTTTTGGGGATAGATAATATCATTTTTATCGCTATTTTGGTAGGAAGACTCCCTAAAGAAAAAAGACAAAGGGCAAGAATTTTTGGTTTGAGCTTGGCGATGATTACGCGTTTGTTATTGCTCCTTTCTTTATTTTGGATTATGAAACTTACAACCCCGCTTTTTAGCGTATTTTCACAAGAAATTTCAGGAAGAGATATTATTTTGATCTTAGGTGGATTATTTTTGATAGCAAAATCTACACTTGAAATTCATCATGATATTGATAATGCTGGAGAAAAAAGTGATGAAGAGGTTTTAAAAGAGGGAGCTAAAAGAGGATTTTTTAGCATATTGATACAAATTGCTGTTTTAGACATCGTTTTCTCTCTTGATTCGGTTATTACTGCTGTGGGTATGGTTAATAATATAGAAATTATGATGATTGCAGTGATTGTAGCTGTTTTTGTAATGATGCTTGCAAGCAAAAGTATCTCAAATTTCGTTGATGATAATCCAACGATTAAGATTTTAGCCCTAGCATTTTTGATTTTAGTTGGCGTAACTTTAGTTGCCGAAGGTTTGGATTTTCATATTTCAAAAACTTATGTATATTTTGCTATGGCTTTTTCTTTGGGTGTAGAATCCATCAATATCTATATCAAAAAGAAGCGCTTAGCTCAAGAAAAATCTTAGAAAATGATGATAAAATATACAATGATATAAAAATTTAAAAAGGAAAAAAATGCCTAAAGATGCAAATGGAACAGAATTAAATGCTGGAGATAGCGTAAGTGTGATAAAAGATTTAAAAGTTAAAGGTGCTAGCACTACTTTAAAACGCGGAACAACGATAAAAAATATCAAACTTACTTCTAAAGAAGGTGAAATTGAAGCTAAAGTAGATAAATTTGGCGTTATTGTGCTAAAGACTGAATTTTTAAAGAAAATTTAGGCAAAAACTTGCGTATTTTACTTATTTTAAGGGGGAATTACTACGCAGGACAAGAAGAATTTATCAAAGAAAATCGCTTAAAAGATTACACTCTTGATCTAAATTCTTTGCGTTTGCTTTCAGGAAGTGTAAGTAAAATCGTAAGTAAATATAAAAATTTAAATCTAAAAAATGATGAAGAATTATATAAAATTTTACTTCAATTTTTAGAAATGCGTATGCAAAAAGGTGAATTTTGCATCATTAACGCTTATAATGAAACCCTTAAGGTTTACAAAGAGCTAGCTAAACAATATCGCTATAATGTTTATGTTATAGATTTTAAAAGCTCTTTAGAAGAATGTCTTGAAAAAAATGAACAAAAAGCCAAAGAGCGTGGCTATATAGTCTCACAATCACTTTTAAAAAAAACCCATCACCTGCTTGAAAGAATTCCTAAAAAATATACGATTTTAAATCCTAATGATTGGAAAAAATGCCTTTATCAAATGCCTAATCTTAGTAAGTATAGGAAAATTCACCACATAGGTGATATTCAAGGCTGCTTTAGCGTCTTAAAAGAATATCTACAAGAGCTCAAAGATGATGAATGCTATATCTTTTTAGGGGATTATATCGATAGAGGCATAGAAAATGGCAAGGTCTTAAAATTCTTGCTTAAAATTTGCGAAAGAGAGAATGTATATTTACTTGAAGGAAATCACGAAAGACATTTGATAAAATGGGCCAATGGAGAACTATCAAGCTCTAAAGAATTTAACGAAAATACACTCAAAGATTTTAGAAAAGAAAAACTCACGCCTAGGGATGCTAGAAAATTCTATCCTTACTTAAAAGAATGTCTGTATTATAAATTTCATGAAAAACAAGTTTTTTGCTCGCATGGCGGGGTAAATTTTTTACCTTCTAAGGCTTATCAAATAAGCTTTATGCCAAGTTATGATTTTATTTATGGCGTAGGAAATTATGAAGAGAGTCAAAAAGTAGCAAGTCAGTTTTGTGAATTTACAAAAGACAATGTTTATCAAATCTTTGGACATAGAAACCGCACAAAATTGCCTATGCAAATAGAAAAAAGAGTATTTTTGTGCGAAGGTAAAGTAGATGATGGGGGACATTTGCGTATAGTAACTTTAGACAAAAAAGGTTTTGAGTGTATAGAACTTAAAAATAAAGTTTATAGAAAGAAATAAGCCAAAAAAGGCTTATTCTTCATCTTTGTTGGTTTTTTTAACCACCTTAACACGCTCTATAGAATTACCATCCATTTTTTTAACTTCATAGTAACAAAGCTCATCTTCAATGCGATCACCCGCTACGGGCAAGCGTCCTAGAAGATTAAACACATAGCCACCTATCGTTACTTGCTCTAAATCCTCATCATAGCTTATCAAAAGCATTTCTTCAACGGTTTCTATATCGCAACGACCTTGGAATTCATAGATATTTTCAGCAAGTTTTTTATAGCTGTCTTCCTCATTTTCACTTTTAATCTCACCGATAATTTCTTCCATGATATCTTCCATGGTTAAAATTCCAGCTGTTCCACCGTATTCATCAATCACAAGTGCAGTGTGAGAACGCTCTTTATTCATCATCACAAGAACTTTTGAAATGCTAATATTTTCAGGAACTAAAATCAAAGGCTTAACAAAAGTATCTAAATTTTCACTCTTATCACTAAGCTCATTTTGTACTATATCGCGTATATGTATCATACCTAAAATAGTATCTTTAGAACCATCTATATATGGAAAACGCGTATGCTTATGATCGCAAATGATTTGCATATTTTCAGCATAAGTTTTTTGTTTATTTAGACAAATCATATCTTTACGAGGTGTCATCACTTCTTTTGCAACAGTATCTGAAAAATCAACCGCATTGCGGATAATTTCAGTTTCAAATTCATCTAAAACACCGCCTTTTTGGCTTTCGCTTGCTATGATTTTAATCTCTTCTTCACTATGAGTTAACTCGCTTTCTTTGGCAGGCTTGATACCAAAAAGCTTCAAAGTCATAGCCGCAAGAAAATCAAAAATTTTAATACAAGGCAAGAAAAGTATCCAAAACCAATGAAGAGGCCTTGCTACCCAAAGCACAGCTTTATCTGCAATAGCAATTGCAATGCTTTTTGGAACAAGCTCGCCTAAAACCACATGCAAAAGAGTGATAATACTAAAGGCGATAATAAAAGCTATAGTATGGATAATAACTCCATTAAATCCAAGATTTGCAAGAGGAATTTCCAACATTTTTGCTATAGCAGGCTCACCTATCCAACCAAGGGCTAGCGAACTTAAAGTAATTCCTAGCTGACAAGCACTAAGATAGGTGTCAAGTCTTGAAGTAACTTCTAGTGCTTTTTTAGCACCTACTTTTTTTTCCTTAACCATTTCTTCAAGTTTTGAACGACGCACTTTAACAATACTAAATTCAGACAAAACGAAAAAGCCATTTAAAAGCACTAAAGCTAGTGCAATGACAACCATAAGTATAGAATATCCTGCATCAAAAGACGCTGTAGGTAAAGTTTGGTTTAAATCTAAAACCTGACTGGGGTCCAATAAAAGCTCCTTATAAATAAAATACTTAATTATACACAATTAAAAGTAAAATTTTAGCTTAAAAATTATTTTTAAGCTAAAATTAATTTGCATTGGAGTTTAATTTAAAGCATGAAAATGCTTAAAATTCTGATTATTTTTTGTGCTACATTAACCCTATCTATTGTCTATGCTCCACAACCTATAGCACCCTTATTGTCTAATTATTTTCATGTAAATTTGCACCAAATTTCTTGGATAATCAGTGTTACGCTTATTCCCTTAGCAATCGCACCTTTGGTTTATGGTTATTTACTTGAAATTTTTTCCTTAAAGAAAATTCTTGTTGTTTCTTTATTTTTATGTTCTATTTTTGGTATTATTGGAAACTTAAACGATAATTTTTATTTTTTTCTATTTCTTAGATTTTTACAAGCTCTTTGTATACCTGCTATACTGACAGCACTTCTTACCTTGCTTAGTCGTTTAGAAAGCGACAATATACAAAAAAACATAGCCATTTATGTAGGTGCTACAACTTTTGGTGGTTTTGTTGGGAGGGTTTTTGGAAGTTTTTTGAGCGATCTTTTTTCTTGGCATTTTGCCTTAAATTTTTTTAGTATTTTAATGATGGTTTGTGCTTTTTTATTTTTATTTTTTAAAGAGCATCCTATAAGCTTAAACACTCAAACTTCCTTGAGGGATTTTTTACCCTTTATCAAAGAACTTAGATTTATGGTGATATTATTTTGTGTTTTTACTATCTTTTTCTCTTTTCAAAGCATAGTAAGTTTTTTACCTTTTCATCTTAAAGAAAGTATAAAAGATATCACTCAAACACAAATTGGACTTGTTTATTTGGGATTTTTAACCGGAGTAATAAGCTCACTACTTATAGGTAAAACCATAGAAATTTTAGGCTCAAAAATTCGCACAGCTATATTTGGATTTTTAGTTTTTATAACGGGTTGTTTTTGTATGATAGTAGGGAATTTTTATTTTGCCTTTTTTGCTATGTTTGTATTTTGTAGCGGAATGTTTATAAGTCATTGTATATTTTCAGGGATTTTAAATTCGATCGCGGATAAAAAAGGCTTAGCCAATGGAATTTATTTAACATTTTATTATAGTGGGGGCGCTTTGGGTTCTGTATTGCCAAGTTTTTATTATGAAAGTTTTGGCTGGGAATTTTTATGTATTTTCACAGCCTTTTTACTTTTCATCGCTTTGATAATTTTTGGCAAATTTAGACATTTTTATAAATGATTTTTGTTTTTATTTTTCGCGTATTCGATATTTTTTTCAAATTCTTTTAAACGCTTATATATACTTCTAAGTTGGGTGATAGTTGTCCAATTTGTGATAAAAACACTAAAAGAACTTCTTACTTGATCAAAAGCATTATTAATTTGCATTACAATACCAAGTCCTATAGCTCCCGCAAAAAGTCCTGGAGCCATGATTAAAAATGGAACGATAACTATCATTTGCTCAAATAAAATCAACCAAATATTAAAATATCCATAGTGCAAAAAAAGTCTTTTATAATTGAATTTAAGTCCCGTAAAAAGCTCTATCATGGTTTCATTTTTAGCGTATTCTTTGCGGTTATCTTCAGCATAAACAAGCTCTTTTCTAAAAGCTGCTTCGGCTTTTTGATTGTTGTATTCAAGTCCTGGAAGTTTAATTCCTACAAACCACGATACGATCAATCCCCCCAAAGAAATCAAAAGCGCGACATAAACAAGCAAACCATCGATGTTTTTTAAAAAATAAAAGCTAGAATTCTCACTTAAATTTGCAAATAAAGCCTTGCTTACAACATCGCTTAAAGTCCATAAAATCGGTATAAAAGCTACAAGAGTCATTAAAGCTCTTATAAAACTAAGTCCTAAGCTTTCTACAATTTTAGAAAAATTATAAGTATCTTCTTGAATTCTTTGCGAACTTCCTTCTATGTTATCATCCTTATTTTTCCAAAATTTCAAATAAGAAAAAGTCATAGCTTCACGCCACTTAAAGGCGTAAACACTAGCAAAATAAATATTAATCGTTGCGATTAAAACATAAGGAATAGCAATAGCTAAAAATACTAAAATCAAAGCATAAAAATCACTCGCAGAATAGCTTTCTTTTTCAATCATAGCCCTAGAATTAAAAAAATATTCCAATAAACTTTGATAATAATAAAGTGCGCCTTTATTGATAAAATTAGCTTTTTGGAAATTTTCTTGTGCTTTTTGATTGGCCTCTTGGATCAAGCTTGCATTATTTTCGAAATTTTCTTGTGCTTTTTGTGTTGAATTAGAATCTAAAAGTTCTATTTTTGGTTTTTGTAAAACATTATAAAAATCACTATACCATGAATTGATCGCAACATTTAAACTTGTTTGCATATACAAGAAAAACAATAGCAAAAAAAGCCCCAAATAAGCCCATAAAGCCCATTTTTTACTTGCAAAAAACGAAGAAAACATACCACCGCCTTAATCTCAAAACGAAAATTCTAATCAATTTTATTTAATCAAGAGTTTATTTTTTACCTAAATAGTCTTTAATATTGTAATCAATAGGCATAACAAAACTAATTTTTTCACCATCTTTCAACATTTCTTTAGGTGGTTTTGGCAATGGAGAAGCTCTTTTAAATAAACTTAAAACTTCATCATTAAGCACTGCATAGGGGCAAGATTTTTTAAGCTCCTTACTTAGGACATTTCCACTTTCATCGATACTCACACGAATTCTTACAACACCTTCTTGCTTTTGCATTATCGCTTCTTGAGGATATTTTTTAAATTTAGCCAAATGAGCCATAAGCAAGGCTTGATAGCTTTTAATTTGTTCTTTAGCATTGCCACTTACTATGGTTTGTGTTTTATCTTCATTGCTTTGTAGTGGGGCACTAAGTGTTTCATTTTTAAATTTTGAATTTTCACTTGCATTAGCTATTTCTTTTTGGGCTTGATTTTCATCTTGCTTTTCTATCTTTTTTTGAGCTTTTAATACAGCATTTTTATCTTGGGAGTTAAGACTCATTTTTTCATCTTGTTTTTTGTTTTTATCTTGAGAATTGCTCTTTTTTTGATCGATTGAAACTTCTTTTAATTCTCCAATAGGAAGCTCTGATACCATCATAATGGAGGTAAATTCCACTCCTTGTTTAAAATCAACTCCGCTTGATTTTTCTTGAGTATAAAAAGAAAAAAGAAAAAACATTAATACCAAAGCATGCAATACCAAACTCGACACAAACCCAAAAATCACACTAGACTTCATACTAATCCACCTTTTTGCTTGAAAGAGCTATTTTTCCATAGCCATTCTCTTTTAATTTTTGCATTACCTGCATAATATCTTCATACTTTACACTTTTATCGATATGAAAATAAATAATTTCTTCTTTATTACCTTTGGTTTTTATATCCAAAGCACTTGAAAGATTTTCTAGGCTTAATTTATCATCATTAATGGCCAAAGTATTATCGGTATTTAAATAAAGTATGATGGGATTTTTAAGCTTATCCTCTGCTTGCTGTGAACTCTTAGGTAGTTCTATCTTGATAGAACTTGTGATAAGAGGAGTAACAGCCATAAAAACGATCAATAATACAAGCATAATATCTATAAAAGGAGTTATATTAATCTCACTTAACTCCTCTTCTTTGTGAGCTATTTCAGTTTTTATCATTAAAATAACTCCTATGAAAAAGTATATAGACAAAATTCGCAAGCTCATCTAAATGGTGCATAAGTTTTAAATTTTTTCTTGTAAGATAATTATAAAAAAGCACCGCAGGAATAGCAGCTACCAAGCCAAAAGCTGTAGCAAACAAGGCTTCAGCTATACCAGGTGCAACAACTGCTAAAGAAGCATTGCCAAGATTTGCTATACCTATAAATGCATTCATAATCCCCCAAACTGTTCCAAAAAGCCCTATAAAAGGTGCACTAGCACCTATACTCGCAAGCAAGCTCAAGCCATTTTTGCTTGCTGTGATTTGTTTTGAGATGGTATTTTGCAAGCGCAATTCTATACGCTCTTTTATATGATCATTTTTATATTCACTTTTTTCAAGCTCATCTTGAATTTCTAAAGATAAAACACCTGCAAAACCTTTTGTCTGATCTAATTCATTGAGATTTTTTAATTCTTTTATCTTGTGTATAGAGAAGTCTAAATTTTTCTTCATAAAATAAAATTGCATAAGCTTAGAAATAAAAACTGCCCACGCTAAAACAGAAAATAAAACCAATATATAAATAACGCCTTTTACCACCTCATCAGCATTTTGATAAAGACTAGAAAGGGAAAGCTCTATCTTTGGTACTTCGGCTTCTATTTTAGGAGAATCAAAAGATAAATTTGTATCTGTTACATTCACTTCAGCATTTAAATTTAACAATAAAAAACAAAATAAAAATATTTTTTTTAGCATTTATGTATTTCCTTAATATTTATATTCAAAACTTACTATAAAGGTGCGACCGCGAGCAGAGTTATTGAAAAGATAGATAGGATCACCTGCTCCATTATATTGGATCTGATTATCTAGTGAATTGTAAGCATTTAAAGCGTCCATATAGTTTTTATCAAATAAATTTTGCACCTCTGCTCTCATTGTGAGATTTTTAAGCCATTCTATATTCCAGTACAAATCTACTATAATAGGAATTTTTGGCAATTCCTGTGTACTTGGATCTGGATACCAAGAATTGTTTGGATCCTCAGTCCAATCATCTGTATTTGGATTAACTCTTTTTGCTTTACCTGTGTATTTTGCTATACCACCAAAGCTAATCTTGTCATTTAACCTAAAGCCAAGCTCTACATTTGCATAATCCTTGGGAAGCTCCATAATTTTACTCGCAGAAAAAGAGCCAAAAAGAGGTCCTGAAGTTTGAGAAATAGTAGAACTCGTATCCTGTCTTGAATACATAGCTTTAGCATAAGCAAAACCCAAATCATAGCTTAATTCTAATTCTATACCTTTAAATATAGTATCATCAACCGAATTTAAATGCATATAAAATTGTGAGCTTGGGGCGATACCATTCGGATCCTCAAGATAAAATTGCTCATTATAAATATAATCTTTTATTTTTGTATGATAATACACCGCTTTAAAACCAAAGCGATCATCGTCTTTTAAAAGTCCATGTTTAAAAGAATTAAAGCCTATTTGCCAAGTATTAGCTTGTTCTGGCTTCAAAAAAGGATTAACACCATTGCCTTCGTTATTTGAGAAAAACATTTCTTGCACATTAGGGGCTCTATTTGTTCTCGCAAAACTTACAAAAGGTGTAAAAAGTTCGTGCAAAGCAGCTGAAAGCATTACAGAGGCATTCAAGCGAAGTCCATTTTTATCTATATCTGTAGCTGTTTTTGGAAAACACATAAAATTCACCTCATCACAAGCTGGTCTATGTCCCTTGATATTCCAATCCAAAAAATTCACATTAGTATCAAGAGTGAAAATACCATAATTTAGACTATTATCAAGATAATAAGTAAAAAGATTTTGCTTTCCATGAGGCTGAAAAGGTATAGAATTTACCCCTTCAATTGATGTATTCATAGTATTTTTATAATCATTAAGCAAAACATTTGCCCCAAAGCGTGTATTTAGATTAAATCCACCCCATTCACTCTCCAAAGTATCGCTTATGTCAAAAGTAGTTGCTTTATTTTTTGCTTTTGTGTTAGCTATGGCGTCATTTGCCCCGAAAGTAGAATTTGATCCGTACTTTTGTACACCTTGATTGTGGGCAATAAGTGCATTTATATTAAGCCACCAAATAGGATTATGTCGAAAGTCAAATTGATAATTATCATTTTGTATTTTTCTACCAGCAAGTTCGTTTTGATACCCGCGATAAGAAAATATAGTGCTTGTAAAAGAATTCGGAGTATATTCGAGTTTAAAAAGTTGAGATTTTGGCTCTTGGGTTAAAAAATCTGGATCAAATGGAGCAGTATTAGTATCAGCTATACCATCTCCATTAGTATCGACCATACTACTACCTATCTTGCCACCCCCACCTACAGTGTAATTTTGAGTAATTCTCTTTGCACTATAGCCAAAAAGTGCGCCCACATATCCATTATTTTCAAGTTCAGTTTTTCCGGCTACCGCACTCATATAACTTGGTCCAATTCCATTACTTCCGTAAGAAAATCGTCCTAAGAATCCAAAGATATCGCCATCACGTACAATATCGTTTACTCCTATTGTTTTAAAATTTGCTGATCCCATTAGAGCATTTGCTCCATTTACTCCTTCAAAAGTTCCCCTTGTGACATCAACTCCGATTAAGAAATTTGTATCAATAACAGCTCCAAAAGCTGAAGTTCCTGTTTGCGAATGAAATCCGGCTGGATCATCTGATGCGCTACCATAAAAAGTTTGAGTGACGCCATCGATCATGGTATTCACACGCCCAAAACCACTCATGCCACGAATATTTACTTGAACCGTACCTTGAGCTTGATCTGTGTTTGTATAGGTTCCAGGTATACTACGCACTATAGAATCTATACTTTGTGTATCTGAGCCTATACCCTCTCTTGTGCTTGTTGCTCCAGGAGTTACAAAAGGTTTTTCATCGTTTTTGATTCTTGAGCCTGAAATTTCAAGGCTATCAAATTCTAATTCTTCAGAAAAAGCAAAATTAGCAAAACATAAACCCATAACACAAATTAAACTTAATTTTTTCATTCTCCTCCCTTATAAATAAAAATATAATCACTATCTTTTAAATCTACCTTCCCATAATTTAAATTCACCACGACTATTTTTTTATCACTCTTAAAGTCTTGTATATGCAAAGGAACTCCTATCTTCTTGCTAGTATGATAATTTCCAGCTAGCAATAAAACTTTATTTGTATGATGCACTAATACATCTGCCATACGCCTGTCTTTGAATTGCTGAATTTCTACTAATTTATCTAGCAATTCTTTATTTTCTTGAGGATTTAGCTTATGACTTAAGGATATAATGTCAAAAATTTGTTTTTTTACTTCATTTGTGGTTGAAACATAACCTTTTAAAGGCTGAACTCCATTATAAATACTTGTAATTTCCGAGCGTGAAAGATTTGCACCTAATATTTTTGCTCTTGAATAAAAAACTGCATTAACAAATTGATCGTAATCTTTCCATTTCCAGCCCTTATCCCAATTTAGTGCATTGGTAAGTTCATTAACCTTAATGTTTTTCTTGTTTTTGAAAGCTTTATCTAAGTGATTTTGCTCTGTGCTTGCTAGCATTTCTAAAGCTACATCAAAACTTATATTTTGAGAACTTAAATTTCCTTCCAAGGCATTAAAAATCATAACTTGGCTTATCTTGTGCTTTGCTTCATCGTGTTTTTCGCCAAGCAGTATCACATCTGCTTTTAATAATTCTACAATCATATCTTCAAAAGAAATTTTTTCTTGAGTGTGAGTATTAAGTATGTAAAAATCTTTGTTTTCTTGAAGTGGAGATGGTTTTTGCAAAACAGCACAAGCGCTTAACATAAAGCTTATAAATAATGTGCTTAACATGGTATAAAATTTCATTATTATTTCTACTTTCTTTGTGGTTTATTTTTGATATTGAATATTAATATTTTATATATAAAAATACTCTTAAATATTTATATTAAATTTAATTATTTATAATTAATATCAAAATTAATTATAATAAAATGAAAATACTTATCATTAGAAAAATCATTAAATTACTTTATATTTACTTTTTAATATTAATATCCCTTATCAAAAATTAGTCTAATTTTAATCACAAAAAAAAGGGGGAGAAATAATGAAAAAATTAGTTTTATTTTTATTTTGCTTAGGTTTTGCATTTGCGTGCTCTGAACATTCTAATGCTGATTTTAAAGATCATGATAAAACTAAATATAATTCTCAATATAAGGACAAATAAATGAAAAAAATCTTTTCTTTATGTTTATTAGGTTTTTCTTTACTAGGTGCTGCAGAACTTAACATTTACTCGGCAAGACATTATGATGCTGATTTTCAGATTATAAAAAAATTTGAAGAGAAAACAGGCATTAAAGTTAATCATACTCAAGCTAAAGCTTCAGAACTCATCAAAAGACTTTCGCTTGAAGGAAGCAATTCGCCTGCTGATATTTTCATCACAGCAGATATTTCCAATCTTACAGAAGCAAAAAATTCTGGACTTTTAAGCCCTGTTAAATCAAAATATTTAGAAGATACCATACCTGCTCATTTAAGAGATAAAGATGGGGAATGGTTTGCGATTACAAAAAGAGCAAGAATTATTGCTTACAATAAAAATGCAAACACTGACATTAGCAAAATGAAAAACTATGAAGATTTGGCTAAGCCTGAATTTAAAGGGCAAATCGTTATGAGAAGTGCTACAGCTCCTTATAGCAAAACTCTTTTAGCTTCTATTATAGCTAATGATGGAGATGAAAATGCTAAAGTATGGGCTAAGGGTGTGCTTGACAATCTTGCAACCAAACCAAAGGGTGGAGATAGGGATCAAGCTAGACAAGTTTTTGCAGGTGAGGCTAAATTTGCTGTTATGAATACTTATTATATAGGACTTTTAAAAAATTCTAAAAATCCAAAAGATGTAGAAGTTGGAAATTCTTTAGGTATTATTTTTCCAAATCAAGACAATAGAGGAACTCATATAAATATCAGCGGTATTGCTATGACAAAATCAAGCAAAAATCAAGAAGCAGCTAAGAAGTTTATGGAATTTATGCTAACTCCAGAAATCCAAAAAATTCTCACTGATAGCAATTATGAATTTCCTATAAGAAATGATGTAGAATTAAGCCAAACAGTAAAAGATTTTGGAACTTTTAAAGAAGATCAAATACCTGTGAGTCAAATAGCAGAAAAGGTTAAAGAAGCGGTTAAAATTTATGATCAAGTCGGTTTTAGATAATGCTTAAAACCCTAAAGTATTACAAAATAGGGGCAATTTTACTTGCCCTTTTTCTTACCCTACCTATTTTTGGTATCTTTGCTGAGCTTTTTTATATTCTTTTTCAAAATTTCAATACAAGCGATTTGGCTGAAATTTCATCTATTAAAGAAAATTTGAGTCATTTTTTTGATTATTTGTTTTTAAAATTCATCAAAGATACTTTGATAGTTAGCATAGGAGTGCTATTGCTAAGCTTGATTTTAGGTGTAAGTAGCGCTTATTTGATGGCAAATTATAATTTTTACTTTTGCAGGATTTTAGAAAAATTACTTATTTTACCCTTGGCAATACCTGCTTATATTTTAGCTTTTGTATATGTTGGGATTATGGATTTTCAAGGCTTTTTTCATGAAATTTTTGGTTTTAGGATAGATTTTTTCAACCATTATGGGGTTATTTTTGTCTTAGGAATTTCTTTATATCCTTATATTTACTTATTTGCTAAAACCGCTTTTAAAAGTGAAGCCATAGAAGCTTATGAAGTGGCTAAAATCATGGGGTATTCTGAATTTAGAATTTTTTCACGCGTCATGCTTTTAAGCGCAAGACCTGCTATTTTTTCTGGAGCTTTGCTTGTGTTGATGGAAACTTTAAGCGATTATGGAGCTTCGGCTTATTTGGGAGTAGATACCTTTTCGGCAGGGATTTTTAAACTATGGTATGATTTAAATGATTCTTATTCATCGAGTATTTTATCAGGAATTTTGATGATTTTTGTTTTTTTAATCATGTATATAGATTATTATTATAAAAACAAGCATCATTATAGTTTTAATCAAAATTTAACTCTTTTTATCAAAAAAAGGAAATTAAGTCATGTAAAGCAAATTTTAGCCTGTTTTTATTGTTTTATCATCGCTTTATTAGGATTTATCTTGCCTTTTATATGGCTTGTTTATTGGGGGTTAAAAGATTTTAAACTTTTTGAAGCAGAATTTTATATCATTAGTTTTCAAACCATTATATTGGCTTTCATCACAGCTTTGATTACGACTTTACTGGCTTATTTTTTAATGTTTAGCTCAAGAATTATAAAAAATAACTTTTTCAGCCTATGTATTCTTAAGCTAAGTTCTTTGGGTTATTCTATACCCGCAGCTGCCTTAGGAATTAGCATGATTGTCCTTTTTGTATTTTTAGATAAAATTTTTCATCTTAATTTATTAGGCACTTCATTGATCATTTTAGTTTTTGCTTATATTATTCGTTTTCTAGCGAGTGCGATTTATTCTTTGGAAGGGGGTTATAATAAAATTCATCTAAATACAGATGAAGCGAGTTTAAATTTAAGGCCTAGCTATTTGATCTTATTTTTTAAAATTCATACTCCCTTAATGAAACATTTTTTATTTTTGGCTTTTATCATTGTTTTTATCGATACTATAAAAGAACTTCCTTTGAGTAGAATTTTAGCTCCTTTTGGTTTTGAAACTCTAAGCGTAAAAGCTTTTTGGTTTGCAAGTGATGAGAGAATTTATGATGCTGCTTTACCTTCGCTGCTCATTGTTTTACTTTCTTTAATAGTCGTTATTTGGATGGATAAAATCACAAGGAAAGATGATGTTAGAAATTAAAAACCTATCAAAAAATTTTGGCAAAATACAAGCTTTAAAAAATATCAATCTTCATGTTAAAGAAGGAGAATTTTTAAGCATTTTAGGAGGGAGTGGAAGTGGTAAAAGTACACTTTTAAGAATCATTGCCCAACTAGAACAAGCAAGCTCTTGTGAATTTTTAAAATGCAAGGGTGAAGTGGCGATGATGTTTCAAAACTATGCTTTATTTCCTCATTTAAATGTTGAAAAAAATATACTTTTTGCACTCTATGATAAAAAAGATAAAAAACAAATTTTAGAGGATTTGTTAAAAACCTTTGAAATTGAGAATTTAAGATATAAAAAAATTGATGAAATTTCAGGCGGACAAGCTCAAAGAGTAGCCTTTGCTAGAGCAGTAGCAAGAGGCTGTAAGCTTTTACTTTTGGATGAGCCTTTTTCTAATTTGGATCAGAATTTAAAACAAGACTTAAGAAGAGAGCTAAAAAAACTCATACAAAAACAAAAAATTACAGCCATTATGGTAACTCACGATATCGAGGATGCTTATTGCATGTCTGATAAAATCGCCTTTCTTGATAAAGGAGAAATTCTAGCTCATGCAGATCCTAAAGAACTTTATTTTAAGCCTAATCATAAAAGTGCTAGAATTTTACCTGATTTAAATATCATAGAAGAAGAACTTGATTTAGAAGATGAATTTTTTCAGTGGATCGCTTCAAAAAATTATACTTTTGGCTATGCAGAACTTAAAATAGGAAATCGTTTTGAAGCTACAATCTTACAAAAAGAATTTTTAGGAGCTTTTTATAGACTCAAAGTAAGATATAAAAATATAGAGTTTTTTATGTTGCTCAGCTCAAATTACCCACTAAAAGAAAAAATAAATTTTGATATTATCAATTTTTAGCTAAAATTCCTGAAATTTCTTTAAGGACACAATCAATGAAAAATCTTTTAATCATAGGCGCAGGCGGAGTAAGTCGCGTAGCTACCGTAAAATGCGCAATGAATTCAGATACCTTTAGTAAAATCACTCTAGCAAGTAGAACCAAAAGTAAATGCGATGAAATTGCTAGCTTTATCAAAGAGCGTCTAGGAGTAGAAATTCAAACCGCGCAAATCGATGCAGATGATAGCGATGCGGTTGTAGAGCTTATTAAAAAAACAGGGGCGCAAATTTTACTTAATGTAGCTTTGCCTTATCAGGATTTAAGCTTGATGGATGCTTGTATAAAAGCAGGAATTGATTATGTTGATACAGCAAACTATGAGCATCCAGATCTAGCTAAATTTGAGTATAAAGAACAATGGGCAAGAAATGATAAATTTAAAGAAGCAGGAATTTTAGGACTTTTAGGAAGTGGGTTTGATCCTGGTGTTACAAATGTTTTTTGTGCTTATGCGCAGCAAAATTTATTTGATGAAATTTCTTATATAGATATTTTAGATTGTAACGCGGGCGATCATGGCTATGCTTTTGCAACTAATTTTAATCCTGAAATCAATCTTAGAGAAGTTTCTGCTAAGGGACGCTACTGGGAAAAAGGCGAGTGGATAGAAACCGAACCTATGGAAATAAAAATGGAATGGGATTATCCTGAAGTAGGCGTAAAAGATAGTTATTTGCTTTATCACGAAGAGCTTGAAAGCTTAGTAAAAAATATCAAAGGTTTGAAAAGAATTCGCTTTTTTATGACTTTTGGGCAGAGTTATTTAACCCATATGAAATGCCTTGAAAATGTTGGAATGCTAGGTATAAAACCTGTTATGCACCAAGGTAAAGAAATCATTCCGATAGAATTTTTAAAAACCCTACTTCCTGATCCTGCAAGCCTAGGTCCTCGCACAAAAGGTTATACCAATATAGGTTGCGTAATCCGTGGCGTAAAAGATGGTAAAGACAGACAAGTTTATATTTATAATGTTTGCAATCACGAAGAATGCTATAAAGAAACCGGCGCACAAGCAGTAAGCTACACTACAGGAGTTCCTGCGATGATAGGTACAAAACTAATCGCTAAAGGAATTTGGCAAGGAAAAGGTGTATTTAATATGGAAGAATTTGACGCAAAACCTTTTATGGATGAGCTTAATTCTCAAGGACTTCCATGGAAGATTATCGAAATGACTCCAAGTTTAGGAGAGTAAAAAAGGCATCTTTTAAGATGCCTTGTATTATTTTACAGGGTGAAGTTCGTTTGCATAAAAGCTAACTGATCCCATACCTTCTTTTAAAGCCCATTCATAAGCTTTTGCTACAAATTCCCAGTTAATATGAGCATAGAATTTTTCCAAATACGCAGGACGCGCATTACGATGATCTACATAATAAGCATGCTCCCAAACATCCACAACAAGTAAAGGAACTTTATCTTCAGTGATAGGTGTAGCTGCATTTGAAGTACCCACAAATTCTAATTTTTGATTTTTGGTATTATAAACTAACCAGAACCAACCCGAACCAAAAACTCCTGTTGCTCCTTTGATAAATTCAGCTTTGAAATTCTCTAAAGAGCCAAATTCTTTTTCTAAAGCTGCTTTAATATCGCCTTTTACCTCACAGGCATTTGGCGTAATGCAATCAAAATAAAAATCATGATTATAAACTTGAGCAGCATTGTTAAATACTCCACCACTTGAACTTTTGATAATACTTACAAGATCTTTGGTTGCAAATTCAGTATCTTTGATAAGATTATTAAGATTTGTTACATAGGTATTGTGATGTTTTCCATGATGATAGCTAAAAGTTTCAGCGCTTAAAAAATCACCAAAAGCATTGGTATCATAAGGTAATTTTCTTAATTCAAACATAATTTTCTCCTTTAATTTAGTAAGTTTGACAAAATATTGTAGCATAAAAATTATATAAAAAGACTAAGAAAGTCTTTAACTACTTCTTTAAATTTTCAAGATATTTTTTAAGAAAGAAAGTTAAGAATTTTATAAAAATTATCTTTTTTAATACCCACAAAAACAAGATAAATATCCACAAGCTTCCAAATGCTAGCAACAACAAACATTAAAGCAAAAATAGCAAAATAATCTATAAAAATCGAATGGCTCTTATTTAACAATGCTATAAAAGCAGCAAAAGTAGCAAATAAAGGTATTATAAAAAAAGCCAATTTAATACAAGCTAACAAGATATCGCCCTTATAAAATCTATCAACCCCAAATAATCCCACAGTTATACTTAATACAAGGCCAACCAAGGGATTTTTAAGAGAGATAGCATAAAGAGCACTTAGATCTTTTTGGCTTTTTTTTAATTCTTCCCCTAAGATAAATAGCCTTTCTTGAGGAATCTTATCTTTAAATATGAGCAATATCGTTTTATCTTGCTTCATTGTAAAACTTCAAAAATTTTTTTAAGATTATTTTGACAAATATCTTTCCATACCAAAAAATAATCCAAAATCACCCAAACACTTAGTATGAAAAATAAATTTATAAAAATCAGCATAGTGCTTTCATCGTTTTTATCTTCTGCTATTACCAAACCCATGGAAACAAGTATTACTGATATGATTTTAAGTATACCTAAAATTATATTGCCATTATAAATTCTATCCAAACCAGGAAACAAAAAAGCAAATAAAAGTCCATATAGGGGATTTTTCAGTTTAGTAAATAAAAGTTTTTCTTTTTGTTCTTCACTTGCTTTTTCTAAACTTTCCTTAAGAAAAATCAAGGAATCCTTTGGAACCTTATCTTTAAAATATAATAAGAAAAAATTTGTATCATAACTCATTTATTTATCAATCCTCATCATTTTAATAAAATAAAATTCTACAAACAAAATTCTTACAAATTTATAAATCCATTTTTTACAAAAGCGATAAAAAACATTAAATAAAATTTAAAAACTATCTGTAAATAAAGTTTGGAAATATTAATAAAAAAAGATTTAAGTGGTGACCCATACGAGACTCGAACTCGTGTTACCGCCGTGAAAGGGCGATGTCCTAACCGCTAGACGAATGGGCCACTTTTAAAAGGAGTAAAAATAAAAATGAAGTTGAATTATATATTTTTTATTCTTAAAGTTTAATTAAATACAATCCGCTGCTATAAATTTTTAATCATAGTTTCATCAAAAAAATTAATTAAGAAATTTTTATTATAATTCTCAACTTTTACATCTTTCATAGGAGTCATCATGGATCTTTACAGTCTTATTCTTTTATCCTGTGCATTAGCCATGGATGCTTTTGCTGTATCTTTGTGTAAAGGATTTAGTGTGAAAAAACTAAATTTAAGACACTATGTTATTACAGGGGCTTATTTTGGCGGTTTTCAAGCTTTAATGCCAGCCATTGGATATGTTATAGGCATAACTTTTGCATCCTTTATCGCAAGTATTGATCATTGGATAGCCTTTATTTTACTCTCTTTAATCGGTCTAAAAATGATTAAAGAATCTTTTGAGAATGAAAATTGCGACACTAATTCAAATCAATTCGGCTTTAAAATTATGTTTGCTTTAGCTGTAGCTACAAGCGTTGATGCCTTAGCTATAGGAGTTAGTTTTGCTTTTTTAGATGTTAATTTATTTTTAGCACTATTTTTAATAGGTTCTATTACTTTTATCTTATGTGCTATTGCTTTAGAAATAGGCAATAAATTTGGCACTCGCTTTAAAAATAAAGCTGAATTTTTAGGGGGAGCTGTTTTGATAATCTTGGGGATAAAAATTTTAATTGAGCATTTATTTTTTAGCTAAAAATTTATTTCTAAGTAGTGTTAAAGCTTTAGAAAATTCCAAAGGAGTGCTTTGGAATTTTCTATTAAAAGTTCTTTGACGCTTAGCAAGCTGTGATGTATGTATGGTGATTAAATTTTCAAGTTCTTTTAAAGAAATTTTATTTTCTAAATACTCTTTACATTCCTTAAGCCCTATAGAATTTAATGCTTTAAGATTGTTGTCAAAATTTGAAAAAAGCATTCTTGCTTCTTCTATAAGCCCACTATCAATCATTTCTTTTGTTCTTGCTTCTATGCGCTTTCTTAGAATTTCCCTATCCCATACAAGTTCATAAATTTCAATATCCTTAAGCACTCCATCTTTTTGTGTTCTTTTTAAAAAATCACTAGGAATTTCCTTTGTATTTTCATAAATGCTTAGCCATTTTCTAAGACGATAGGTGTCATTTTTTTCTATTTTATAAGCCGGATCAATTTTTAACAAAAGAGCATAAATTTCATCATTACTTAGAGTGCTAGTTGTATCTTGAATTTTTTGACTTAAACCATCTATCATCGTTTTTAGATAAAAGCCTGTTCCACCCACTATAATCAAGGGCAAATCATTCATAAGAGCAAATTCTTTTGCTTTTTGGTATTCTCTTATAAATAATTCTACATTAAAATGCTCATCAACGCTTAATAAATTTACTCCAAAGTAATTTAAATTCATAAGCTCATCTTTAGATGGCTTAGCATTAGCTATATTGATTTCTTTATAAACACAAAGACTATCAAGGCTTAAAACCACTGCATTAAATTCTTTAGCTAAGGCATTTGCTACATAAGTCTTTCCGCTGGCTGTAGTTCCTATAAGTGCGATTTGAAAAAACATGTGATAATTTATCCTAAAATTTATGAAAATTTTAGTAAAATCATAGCAAAAAATATTTTAAAGTGGAAACATGAATATAATTTGGAATAAATTTAAAGATATTTTAGAACTTGTGGTATTTAAGCATTCTATTTTTGCCTTGCCCTTTTTATTTTCATCTATGATAGTGGCATCAAAACTCGTTAATGATAGCGCTTGGTTTGGTTTTAAGGCTTTGATTTTAGGTATTATTTGTGCTGTAAGTGCAAGAAATTTTGCTATGGCAACGAATCGTTTAATGGATGAAGATATCGATAAAGACAATCCTCGCTGTGCAAATCGCCCTAATGTCAGTGGAAAAATAGGACGCAAAAGCGTTTGGATTTTTATCATCCTTAATGCGATTATTTTTGTTGTATGTTCTTATTTTATCAATACTTTGGCTTTTTATCTCTCTTTTCCTGTGCTTTTTGTATTGGCAATTTACTCTGCTTTTAAACGCTTTAGTTCTTTAGCGCACTTGGTTTTAGGATTTTGTTTAGGACTTGCACCTATTGCAGGTAGTGTAATAGTCATGGGTGAAATTCACATTTATAGCGTGATTTTATGTTTAGGGGTGACTTTTTGGACGGCTGGATTTGACTTACTTTATTCTTTACAAGATATGGAGTACGATAAAAAAGTGGGGCTTCATTCTATCCCTGCTAAATTTGGCTCTAAAGCGACATTATTTATCTCGGCTTTTTGTCATGTATTAGCAGTATTGTTTTGGCTACTTTTTGTTTGGCAGGTTTGGGGAGTAGCACTTGGAAATATCGCATTGCTTGGGGTGATTATCAGCGGTATTATTTTGGCTTTTGAACATAAAATTGTACATAAAAATTTTGCTCACATCGATAAAGCGTTTTTTACTTTAAATGGATATTTAAGTATAATATTTTTTATTTTTATTTGGGTTGATTTGCTATGGGGATAAGTCTTTTTAAGGCAGGATTTGAAGCTTCTTTAGAGTGTTGTGATATTGAAAATAACCACTTTTTACAAGAATACTTAAAATTAGGTGCTATTTCTCAACTTTCAAAATGGAAAAAACTCGCCTTGCGTGTGGATTTTGATGAGGGCGAGAAAATCATCTTTGATTTACTTTTGAGCTTAAAAGAAGATATTTTAAGGCTTGAAGATTCTTTGGATAAAAATAAAGATCTTCTAACACTCAAACAAAAAGGCGTAGTTGAATCTTTAAATTTTGAGTATTTAAATTTTTTAGATGAAATTTTAGAAGAAGGAAAAGAATATTACATAAGATTTGATCTTAATAATCAAAAAATGGCTATTTTTGCTAGAGCTCAAAATAAAAATTTAGCTCAAATTATCAAAATAAAACCCGAAGACAGAATAGCTTTTGATGCTTTTGTGGTTCAATTGCAAAGAGATATGATAAGAAATAAAAAGGACAAAAATGAGTAACGATGTGCTTTATTTAGTTTTTATGATCGTACTTTTAGTTGCAATATTAGCTTATATGAATATCAAAGATAAAGAAAGTAGTGCAAAAATAAACAAACTCCAAGGAGTAGTTGAAGATATTACAAAAGAGCTTCATTATTTACGCAAAGAATTAGGCGTAAAAGATGAGGGTGATCAAGAGGAAGAGGATTATAAAATCACTTTATTAAAAGAAGAAATTCAAATCACACTTGAAAAACAAATCAGTGCAAAAATTACCCCTGTTTTAAGAACTTTAAAAACTATGGAGCACATTATAGAAGATTTTCAAAATGAACAACAAAATCGTATTTTGAATTTAGAACAAAAAGCACAAAGTATGACAAAATTAACACCAAATTATGATACCGAAGAACAAAAAATTGTGGATTTGTTTAAAGAGGGAAAAAGCATAGAGCAAATTGCAAAAGATTTGCGTATGGGCACTGGAAATGTCGAGCTTGTTTTAAAATTTAAACAACTTATCAAATAATCACTAGGGGTAGTAATGCTTATTGATCAATTTGGCAGAAAGATTAATTATCTTAGAATATCAGTAACTCAAAGATGTAATTTTCGTTGTCTTTATTGTATGCCAAAAATTCCTTTTAATCATCAACCTAAAGAAAATTTATTGAGCTTTGAAGAACTTTTTTTGTTTGTTAAAGTGGCTATTGATGAAGGAATTGAAAAAATTCGTATCACTGGAGGAGAGCCTTTATTGCGTAAAGACTTAAGTATATTTATAAAAATGATAAATGATTATAAAAAAGATCTTGATTTAGCAATTACAACCAATGGTTTTTTATTAAAAGATTTTGCTAAAGATCTTAAAGATGCTGGACTGAAGCGTTTAAATATCTCTCTTGATACCCTAGAAAGCAAAAAAGCAAAAACTCTCGCACAAAAAGATGTTTTAGATAGTGTCTTAGCAGGGATTGATGAGGCCTTAAATGTAGGCTTAAAAGTCAAACTAAATACTGTTGTGCTAAAGGGTTTAAATGATGATGAATTGATATCTCTTTTGGAATTTGCAAAATCTAAAAATATTCAAATTCGCTTTATAGAATTTATGGAAAATATACACGCTTATGGAAAATTACAAGGCTTAAAAAGAGATGAAATCATACAAATTCTAAGTCAAAAATATCAAATAAAACTCATTAAAAAAGCTGAAAAAGCTCCTGTAAGTATTTATAGTGCAGATGATTATGAATTTGGGATTATAGATCCACACAGCCATGAATTTTGTGATTCTTGTAACCGTATTCGTTTAAGCGCTGAGGGTTTGCTTATACCTTGTCTTTATTTTGATGAGGCTTTAAGCATTAAAGAAGCAGTGAGAAAAGGCGATATTAATGCCGCTGCAAAAATTTTACAAGAAGTATTGCGCAATAAACCTGAAAAAAATAGATGGAGCGTAGTAGATAATGAAACCTCATCTCGTGCCTTTTATCAAACCGGAGGTTAAATTTGCAACTTGTTGAAAGTTTTTTAAGCATACAAGGAGAAGGCAAATACAGCGGGAAATTAGCTATTTTTATGCGTTTTGCAGGGTGTAATTTTAATTGTTTAGGCTTTGGGGTAAAACTTATTAAAAATGGAAAAACTCTTAAAGGTTGCGATACCATAAGAGCAGTTTTTACTAAAGAATTTAACGAAGAGTATGAAAATTTAAATGCTAATGAGCTTTTTAAACGCGTGCTTGATTTAAAAAAAGATTTTAATCCTATTGTGGTGATTACTGGAGGCGAACCTTTAATCCATCATGAAAATCCAGAATTTATCCATTTTATCCAAACTTTGTTAGAAAATAATTTCAAAGTGCATTTTGAAAGCAATGGAAGTATAGAACTTGATTTTGAAAAATATCCTTTTTATAAAGAATGTATTTTTGCTCTAAGTGTCAAGCTTCAAAATAGTGGGATAAGTAAAGAAAAAAGATTAAATTTTAACGCTCTTAAAGGCTTTAAGCATTATGCCAAAGATAGTTTTTATAAATTTGTTTTAAATTCTAGTCAATTAGAAAGTTCGGCATTAGAGATTTTAGAAATTTTAGAAAAAGCGCCTAATGAAATTTTTTGTATGCCCATGGGAGAAAATGAGCAAAATTTAAAACAAAATGCTTTAAAAATAGCCGAGTTTTGTATTAAAAATGGTTATAATTATTCTGATAGAATCCATATTCGTCTTTGGAATGATAAAGAGGGTGTATGATTATAAGAAAATTATTTGAATTTGAAAATGCTCATATTGTTAGATTTTGCTCTTCAAGCCGTTGTAAAAGTAGTATTCATGGGCATTCTTACAAGGTCGAAGTTTTGCTTGAAAGCAAGTATTTAGATAATGCGGGTATGGTTTATGACTTTGGGCTTTTAAAAACCCATATGCGCCAAATTATCGATAGCTTTGATCATGCTATTACGCTTTTTAATCAAGATGATGAATCTTATTTAAACGAAATGAAAAAATACTCACAACGCTGGGTGAGTTTACCTGTTAATGTCAGTGCTGAAAATTTTTGCCGAGTATTTTTTATACTCATTGATGCTTTATTAAAGCAAACTAAGATGATAAATGGCGAACAAGGTGTAAATTTACAAAGCATTATAGTGCATGAAACAAGAACAGGCTATGCGCAAGGATTTAAAGAAGATGCTTATAGCCCTACCATGCCAAAAATCGCACTTGAAGATATAGAATTTTCACCTGCTATAAAAGCAGAATGGAGTGATATAGAATTTTACGATAAATTAAAAAATTTGCACATTTTCACAAATCCTAAGGAGGTTTAATGGGTAAAAACTTAAGTATTTTAATAAGCTTATTTGTAATTTTATTTTTAAACGCTTGTAGTAATGATAAAGAATTCAATCATAAAAACCAAGATACTACTGAAGAGATAGTGCAAATTGAACAAAATGATGAAAAAACAGAATTTAGCGATACTAATTTACCCTTACCAGTTGATGATGAGGCTAATATTAGTGAAGAATACGACATAAATCCAAGTGTTATTAATTCTTTATACAAGCAAAAATGTGCCACTTGCCATGGAGAAAAAGGAGAAATTAAAACCAAAAAAGGCATAGCAATTAAAAATTTAAGCAGTGAAAAATTTATTCAAAGACTTCAAAATTTAAAAGATGAAGCTCATAATTTTTTAACCCAAGAACAAAGGGAAAATTTAGCAAAATATATCGGCAAGGAGTAATAAATGGACAAAAGTTATGAATTTTTTTTAGCCCTACACCTTTATAGTCTTTACGCTAGTGGATTTTTAATGCTTTTTTATCTTGTCTTAACTCAAGGAAATTTTAAAACCGAATTTATCTTTATCCGTAGAATTCGTTTGTTTTTACCTATATACTATGTTTTTTTAGCCTTGATGCTCTTTACGGGCTTTTTGCTTTTAGCTGTTAAACAATTTCAAATGCATTTAAACCTTTGGTTGATGATTTTTTCTTGGATTTTTATTTTTGCTTTAGCTATTTTTCATTTCACACAATTTAAAAAAGCTCGTAGATTAAGACGCTATATAACTTTTAGACGCATTAGTTTTATGATTTTATTTTGCGAACTTGTCCTTTTAATTTTACCTTTTTTAACAGGCAAATATTTATAAATGCAATTTTTATACCACAAACAAGCAGGAGAGGAAATTTTAAAACTTAAGGGCGAAGAATTTGCCCATTTAAAAGCAAGAAGAATTAAAGAAAATGAAATTTTATCCTTAAGAAATTTAGAAGATGATTTTATTTATGATTATAAAATTTCAAATTTGGACCGTAATTCTTGTTTGCTTTATTTTTTAAATAAACATTTTAAGCCCCATTCACAAAGCGAGCTTAATTTAGCTTTGGCAGTTATCGATACAAAAATTTTAGAAAAAACACTCCCTTTTTTAAATGAACTTGGAGTTGCAAATTTACACCTTGTTTTTACTGAATTTTCTCAAAGAAATTTTAAACTTGATTTTGAAAGATTAGAAAAAATTATCATTTCATCTTGTGAACAATGCGGAAGAAGTCGAAAAATGCAAATTCAAAGCTATAAAAATATACAAGAATTTAGCAAATCTTTTCCTGATGCTGTTTTGGTTGATTTTGAAGGTGAAATAAAGGAATTTGATAAAACTCGGCTTTATTTTATAGGCCCAGAGGGTGGATTTAGCCCCAAAGAAAAACAAATATTTAAAGAAAAAATTTGCCTTAAAGTGCCTAATATTTTAAGAAGCCAAAGTGCTGTCGTTGCAGTGGCTGCAAAAATATTGCTTTAATTTTACTTAAATTAATGTTTTTTTTATATTAAATTTAATATAATCACCGCTTATTGTTTTATTTTTAAGGAAAAAGCTATGAAAAAAGAAATTCATCCAGAATATGTAGAATGCAAAGTTAGCTGCGCTTGTGGCAATACTTTTGTTACCAAATCAAACAAAAGTGAGTTAAGAGTAGATATTTGTTCAAGCTGCCATCCTTTCTTCACAGGTAGTGAAAAAATCGTAGATGCAGCAGGTCGTGTAGAGAAATTTAAGAAAAAATACGCAATGCAATAATTATGCTTTATTTTATTCCTACGCCCATAGGAAATTTAAGCGATATTTCTTTTCGTGCTTTAGAGCTTTTAAAGACTTGCAATGTTTTTTTTTGCGAAGATACAAGGGTGAGCAAGTCTTTACTTTCTTTACTTTCATCTAAATTTGAAATCGATTTTGGCGATAAACAATTCATATCCTTTCATACTCATAATGAAAAAAAAGTTTTAGAAAATTTAGATTTGGAATTTTTTGATCAAGATATTGCTTTTTTAAGTGATGCGGGTATGCCAGGAATTAGTGATCCTGGGCAATTTTTAATTGATTTTGCTTTAAAAAATGATATCCAATTTGAAGTTTTACCTGGTGCTAATGCAGCTTTAGTGGCACTTGTAAGCTCGGCTTTATGCGAAAAAGAATTTATTTTTATGGGTTTTTTAGCCAATAAAGGCAAAGAACGCCAAAGAGATATCCAAAAGATACTCAATCATCCCTATCCTAGCATTATCTATGAATCCCCTAAACGCATCTTGTCTTTAATCGAGCAAATAGCTATTTTAGATAGTCAAAGAGAAATTTTTGCCATTAAAGAAATTTCTAAAAAATTTGAAACCAAATTTAAAGCCAAAGCTATAGATCTTTTTGATATATTAAAACAGACAAATTTAAAGGGGGAGTGGGTTGTCGTGCTAGCTAAAAACGATAAAGATAGCATTAGTAATTCTTTATGTGAAAACGATATTTTAGAGCTTGAAATACCTTTAAAAACAAAAAGCAAACTTTTGGCAAAAATGAATGGAAAAAATCCAAAAGAAATTTATCAAAAACTGCTTTTAAGTCAAAGTTAGGTAAAATTTAGAATGATAGTTTATGGAAAACAGATATTTTTTTATATTTTAGAACGACATAAAGAGCTTATAAATGAGCTTTATTTAGCTAAAGAGTGCGACAAAGAAACTTTTAAAAAGATTGCTAATTCAGGCTTTAAGATCAAAAAACTTGATTTTAAAACAGCCCAAGCTTATGCTAAAGGTGGAAACCATCAAGGCTTTTTGCTAGATATTAAAGAGTATGAATTTAAAGATTTACACACTCTTAAAAAGGGTGAATTTATAGCTATTCTTTATGGTATTAGTGATGTTGGAAATATAGGAGCTATCGTAAGAACAGCTTATGCTTTAGGAGTGGATGGGCTTATTTTTATCGGAGAAAGACTCGCGATGGAAGGCGTTATCCGCACAAGTAGCGGAGCGGCACTAGATCTTGAAATCGCCTTAAATAATGATATTTTTACCGTTTTAAATGAGCTTAAGCAAGTAGGATTTAAACTTTTTGCAAGCGCGAGCGGAGGCAAACAAATTCATCATTATAAAGTCGATAAAGGCAAAAAAGCTTTAATTTTAGGAAGTGAAGGTTTGGGATTAAGTGCTAAAATAATAAAAAAATGCGATGAATGTGTAGGCATAGAAATGAAAAATAATTTCGATAGCCTTAATGTTAGTGTAGCTTTTGCAATACTGTGTGATAGGATGATAAATGCTTAATTGGAAAAAAATTGAAGATTTAAATTTAAAAGAAGTTGCTGCTAGAACAAAAATCGAATTAGATTTTTTAGAAGCTTTAGTTAAAAAAGATTTTGTTACTTTAAATCGTTTTAATGTCCGCGGTTTCGTAAAAATTTTAAGTCGTGAATACGAACTTGATTTTACAGATTTTAATGAAGAATTTGAAACCTATCTCAATGAAAATAATCTTAACGATACAGCCAAACCTAAGATAATAACCCCTAAATTAGATGCTTATACTCAAAAGTCAACAGGTTTCGTATCTTTTATAGTTATAGTTATAATTTTAGCACTTGTGGGTTTTGGAATTTATTATTTTGATTATATTAAATCTTTTTTCCAAAATGACCAAAATAACTCAAGTGCGGCCGTTGTAGATATTATCGGACAAGCACAATCTAATTTAAAAGCTTTAGAAAATAATGTTGTTGTGATTGATAATCAAGCTGAAGAAAACGAAACAGAAGCCAATTTAACTCAAATACAAAATACAGAACTTAACAATACAAAAGAAGAAATAAAACAAATTTCTACCACGCAAAACAATACAAATGCCAAAGAAGAAAATTTAAGCACAAATGATACTTTAGCAACGACAAATCAAGAAGTCACAGAACTTACAAAAGCTCCCAATAAAGAGGCACATTTTAAAGCTTCGGGTAAAATTTGGATAGGCTTGATTGATTTATCAAATTATAGAAAAACTGGTCTTGTAAAAGAAAATGATTTTAATCTTTCTTTAGAAGTAAATCGTTTGGTTTTAACAGGAGCTGCGGCTTTAAGTGTTTTTGATGAAAATGGCAAAGAACAAAAATTTCCTGCGGGAAATTCAAAGCGCTTTTTAATTAAAGATGGAAAAATTACAAGTATTTCGGCAGCTGAATTTATGAAGTTAAACAAAGGTAAAGAATGGTAAAAAAAATCTTTATTTTTTTATTTTTAGCTAATTCTGTTTTTGCTGTTTCTAGTTTAGAATTAGCTAAAAATTTAGTTGCTAATCCTTCTAAAGATTCTCAATTGCGTCTTTTATTTCCTGATTCTAGCTATATTGATAATAAAGGCAATCCAGACATAGCTAAAATTTCAAGAATTTTAAAAACCAATTCCTTAATCAACCTAACCCTATCAGATCCTCAAACTTTAAGGCTCAATTTCAAAGCCAAAGCGGATTCTGTTGTATTTTTTAAGATCTTAACTGACGCACTTACAAATCTTGGATATATATATTTTATCCCTACTGATATGATTTTACGCGATGGAAATATAGACTATACCATACAAGTAGAATCTCAATACATTTTAGATCCAGGTGCTTTATATAGTCTTTTAAAAGATAATTCAGTTTATATAGACAATATTAAGCGCATAGGTACTTATGATTATGAGTATGATTTAAATTTTGAAAATGCTCAGCTTAATACCAATATCGATTTAAAACTTAATTCTACACAAACTTTAGAAAGACCGCTTAAAGATTATGTGTTCACTCTCCAAGGGGCTTCGAATTTGATTATTGATGCGCACGATGCTGATTTTTGGTTTCCTAAAGTGCTATTTTTAGATAAAAATTTAAATCTCATTAAAGCAATCAAGAGTCAAGCTCAAAATAATCATTTTTCAGAGCTTATCCCAAGTGGTGCAGTTTATGCAATTGTAAGCGATATGTATAATTTAGACAATATCCGAAGAGGTTTAAAAATCACCCTAAAAAAATAAAAAGGAAGAAAAATGTTTGATGAAATTCGTTTCAATACCATAGAAAGGCTTCCAAATTATGTTTTTGCAGAAGTAAATGCGATCAAAATGGCAGCAAGACGTGCTGGAAAGGATATCATCGATTTTTCTATGGGAAATCCCGATGGTAAAACTCCTCAACATATCATTGATAAACTTTGTGAAAGCGCCAATAAAGACAAAACTTCAGGTTATTCTACTTCTATGGGGATTTATAAGCTTCGCCTAGCTATTTGCAATTGGTATAAAAGAAAATACGGAGTAAATTTAGATCCTGAAAATGAAGTAGTAGCGACTATGGGTTCTAAAGAGGGTTTTGTGAATTTAGCAAGAGCGATTATCAATCCAGGAGATGTTGCCATAGTACCAGCTCCAGCTTATCCTATCCATACTCAAGCTTTTATCATAGCAGGAGGAAATGTGGCTAAAATGCCTCTCAAATATAATGAAAAATTTGAACTTGATGAAAATAAATTCTTTGAAGATTTAGATAAAACCCTGCATGAAAGTATCCCGCGCCCAAAATATGTAGTGGTAAATTTTCCACACAATCCAACAACGGTAACTTGCGAAAAAAGCTTTTATGAAAGATTAGTTGCAACTGCGAAAAAAGAGCGATTTTATATCATTTCTGATATTGCTTATGCGGATTTAACCTATGATGATTATAAAACCCCTTCTATTTTAGAAGTAGAAGGTGCAAAAGATGTTGCTGTAGAAACCTACACTCTTTCAAAATCTTACAATATGGCAGGTTGGCGTGTAGGATTTACAGTAGGAAATAAGCGCTTAGTAGCTGCTCTTAAAAAGATAAAATCATGGTTTGATTATGGCATGTATACTCCTATACAAGTAGCTGCTACCGTAGCTTTAGATGGGGATCAAAGTTGTGTAGATGAAATTCGTGCTACTTACGATAAAAGAATGCATATCTTGCTAGAAGCATTTGAAAATGCGGGTTGGAAACTTCATAAACCAAGAGCTAGCATGTTTGTTTGGGCAAAACTTCCTGAAAGCAAAATGCATCTAAAAAGCTTAGAATTTTCAAAACAACTTTTACAGCACGCAGAAGTAGCAGTGAGTCCGGGGATCGGCTTTGGTGAAGCAGGAGATGAATATGTAAGAATTGCTTTAATAGAAAATGAAAACCGCATTCGTCAGGCTGCGCGCAATATTAAAAAATACTTGAAAGAAGAATAAAATGAAAGTTGCTATTTTAGGATATGGGGTTGTAGGGAGTGCTGTTGCTCGTGTTTTAATTCAAAACAAAGAAATCATTCGTGCAAGATGTGGACAAGATATCATTCCTGTTATTGCTCTTGCCAAAAGCCAAAAAGAAAATCCCCTAATTCCTATCGTTACGAATGTAGATGAAATTTTGCAACGAGATGATATAGATGTTTTTGTGGAGTTAATGGGTGGGGTTGAAACACCTTTTAAAATCATCAGCGAAATTCTTAAAAAAAACAAACCTGTAGTTACTGCAAATAAAGCTATGCTTGCTTATCATCGCTATGAGCTTGAAGAGTTGGCTAAAAATACAACTTTTGGCTATGAAGCAAGTGTTGCAGGTGGAATTCCCATTATCAAAGCTTTAAAAGAAGGGCTTAGTGCGAACAATATCTTAAGTATCGAAGGCATACTCAATGGCACGAGCAATTATATTTTAAGCGCTATGAATAGCAAGGGTTTAAATTTTGATGATGTGCTAAAAAAAGCGCAAGAGCTTGGTTATGCAGAAGCAGATCCAACCTTTGATATAGAAGGACAAGATGCTGCACATAAACTTTTGATTTTAGCAAGTATTGCTTATGGTTTGCGTGCCAAACCTGAAGATATTTTAATCGAAGGTATCAGCAAAATTTCTGCTGAAGATATGTATTTTGCAAAAGAATTTGATTTTACTATCAAGCTTTTAGGTATAGCCAAAGCTCAAAATTCCACAGTAGAATTAAGAGTGCATCCTACTATGATCAATAAAGATAAAATGATAGCAAAAGTCGATGGAGTAATGAATGCTATCAGCATAGTCAGTGATATACTTGGTGAAAGTCTTTATTATGGAGCGGGTGCAGGAGGAGATGCTACAGCAAGTGCTGTTATTGCTGATCTTATGGATATAGCAAGAAATGAACCTAAAGGTCCTATGATGGGCTTTGAAAATAATTTAAATTTTAAACTTTTAAACAAGGATGAAATTTATACAAAATATTATTTAAGATTAAAAGTAGAAGATAAAACAGGGGTTTTATCTAAAATTACTCAACTTATGAGTGAAAATAATATTTCGATAGACAGCTTTTTGCAAAAACCAAAACAGGGTGAAATTTATAGCACTTTATTTTTTACTACTCATCATACCTTTGAAAAAAGTATTCAAAATTTACTTTCTATCTTGGAAAAACAAGATTTTATCAAGGCTAAGCCTTTTATGATGCGTATAGAAGAATAATGGGATTTGCATCATATCTTAGTGGAATTTTAGGCGAAGATAAGGCTTGCGATTTTTTAAAAAAGCAAAAATTTGAAATTTTAAAGCGTAATTTTCGTTCTAAATTCGGCGAGATTGATATTATTGCGAGAAAAGATGGAATTTTGCATTTTATCGAAGTTAAATTTACTCAAAACAATTATGAAGTTTCTGAGCGTTTAAATATTAAAAAATATGAAAGAATTTTAAAAACCATAGAATTTTATGAATTAAAACACGGGATTTTAAATGATTTTCAAATCGATCTTATCTGCATTAGTGATGATATGATACAATTTTTTGAAAATATCAGTTTTTAAGCTAATATTTAAAAAAATAAAATACAATTACAGAAATTAGTGAAAGGAAAAATTATGGGAAAATATATTGAATTAACAAGTGATAATTTTGCACAAGCAAAAGAAGGTGTTGCTTTAGTTGATTTTTGGGCTCCATGGTGTGGACCTTGCAGAATGCTTGCTCCAGTAATTGATGAACTTGCAAATGATTTTGATGGTAAAGCAAAAATTTGTAAAGTAAATACAGACGAGCAAGGTGATTTGGCAGCTGAATTTGGTGTTCGCTCTATCCCTACTCTTATCTTCTTTAAAAATGGTGAAGTAGTAGATCAATTAGTTGGTGCTCAATCAAAACAAGCAATCAGCGATAAATTAAATTCTTTACTATAAAAATCTTCAAGGCTAGTTTTACTAGCCTTTCATCCAAAAATTTCAAATTTATACTAAATAATAATTTTTATTAACTACTATTAAGAATAATTTGTATATTATTATCAATAAAATTCAAATACAAAGGAAAAATAATGTTAGATGTAGCAATTATAGGTGGAGGACCTGCAGGACTTAGCGCTGGACTTTACACAACTAGAGGTGGTCTTAAAAATGTAGTAATGTTTGAAAAAGGGATGCCAGGAGGGCAAATTACTTCTAGTTCTGAAATTGAAAACTATCCGGGTGTTGCACAAGTTATGGATGGAATTTCTTTTATGGCACCTTGGAGCGAACAGTGTATGCGTTTTGGCTTAAAGCATGAAATGGTAGGTGTAGAACAAATTTCAAAAAATGAAGATGGAAGTTTTACTATTAAACTAGAAGGTGGCAAAACAGAGCTTGCAAAAGCGGTGATAGTTTGTACTGGTTCTGCCCCAAAAAGAGCAGGTTTTAAAGGTGAGGATGAATTTTTTGGCAAAGGTGTGAGCACTTGTGCAACTTGCGATGGTTTTTTCTATAAAAATAAAGAAGTAGCGGTTTTAGGTGGTGGTGATACTGCTTTAGAGGAAGCATTATATCTAGCAAATATTTGTTCTAAAGTTTATCTAATTCACCGCAGAGATGAATTTAGAGCTGCACCTTCTACGGTAGAAAAAGTAAAGAAAAATGAAAAAATAGAACTTATCACTAGTGCAAGCATAGATGAAGTATATGGTGATAAAATGGGTGTTACAGGCGTAAAAGTAAAATTAAAAGATGGTAGCATTAGAGATTTAAATGTGCCAGGAATTTTTACCTTTGTGGGGCTGAATGTAAGAAATGAAATTTTAAAGCAAGATGATGGAAAATTCCTATGCGATATGGAAGAAGGTGGACAAGTAAGCGTCAATCTTAAAATGCAAACTAGCGTTCCTGGGCTTTTTGCAGCAGGTGATCTTAGAAAAGATGCTCCAAAACAAGTTATTTGTGCAGCGGGCGATGGAGCTGTAGCAGCACTTAGCGCTATGGCTTATATAGAAAGCTTGCATTAATCTAGGATTTTATCCTAGATTTTAGTCTTGATTTTAGATAAAATATCAAAATTTCCATAAAAAACAATCTAAAATACTTTTTTTAACATAGATATAAAAACTAGAAATTCTATTTATAAACTTAATATTGTTATAATTTTTAAATTTCATTCTCTTTAGGGTATAAAATAATGAAAAAAATATTCCTTTTTTTTATATTTTTGGGACTTTTTAAATCCTTTCTTTATGCTAAAACTTTACAACCAAGTGAAAATCCAAATCTACCTTTAATCAGCGTAAGCATAGCCCCACAAGCTTTTTTTGTTAAAAAAATAGCGGATGATACTCTAAATATCAACATTTTATCTACAAATATACACAAGCCAAAATCCAAATCAAACTCTATGAAAAAGCTTGAAAAAAGTGAGCTTTACTTTACCATAGGCTTAGAATTTGAAAAGAATTTGACAGACAAACTAAAACAAAAATTTCCAAAACTTGAAATTATAGACATGCAAAAAGATATTCCTCTAGCTAAAACTAGCTCTAGCAACTCCAAAGAAATTTTAGATCCTTTTACTTGGCTTGATCCTATTTTAGTTCAAAACATAGCCTTAAATACCTACAATGCTCTAGTTCAAAAATACCCTCAAAACAAAAGCTTATACAAGCGTAATTTAGATAAATTTTTAACAGAGTTAGATGTCTTAAATTTACAAATCTCTTCAAAATTACAAAAAGTAAAGAATAAAGAATTTATAACATATCATCCCGCTTGGTCATACTTTGCCAAGCGTTATAATCTTGTGCAAAACCATGTAGAATTTTTAGGAAAAAAACTAAAAAATGAAGATTTAAAAAATTTGGGTACGTTGATTAAAGATAAAAATATTAAAGTTATTTTTGTACAGACTCATTTTCCTGAAAATACAGCAAAAACTTTAGAAAAAGAATATAATGTAAAAATTTATAAGATAGATTATTTATCTTATGATTGGGAAAATGAACTTTTGAAAACAGCAAACGCTTTTTATGAAAATTTATAGTTAGGTTTTTTTAATGCTTTTTTTTGAAATATCAAATCTTAATTACGCTTACAATAACGAAACGATTTTAAAAAATATCAACTTAAGCTATGATAGTAAAGATTTTCTTTCCATCATCGGCCCTAATGGTGCGGGAAAATCCACACTTGTAAAACTCATCCTAGGACTTTTAAAGACTAAAAAAACTATCAATTTTCATGGGCTTAAAAAAAATGAAATCGGCTATGTCCCTCAACACACTTTAGCAAATCCTAACTTTTGCCCAAGGGTTATAGAAATCGTTTTAATGGGACTTGTCAATAAAAAAATTTTTGGTTTTTATAGTAAAAAAGATAAAAACAAAGCCTTAGAAGCTCTAGCAAGCGTGGGTATGCAGGATTTTTGGGATAGAAAAATCAATGAATTAAGCGGAGGTCAAAAACAACGCGTTTTTATCGCTAGAGCTTTAGTCGATGAATGCAAAATGCTGATCTTAGATGAGCCTACAGCAAGCGTTGATAGCAAATCCGCAATTCAAATTTTTGAACTTTTAAGCTCTTTGCATGAAAAGGGCATAGGAATTTTACTCATTTGCCACGATATCAATCTCGTGCTTGCTTATAGTGATAAAATCGCGTATTTAAACAAAGAACTCTTTTTACATACCAATACCAAAGAAAAAGACAAAAGCGTATTTTTAAAACACCTTTATGAAAACCATTCGCATTTTTGCGATGTAGAAATGAGTTTAAATTCTTGCTTTTGCGATGAAGAAAATTGCGAAAAGAAAAAAATTTGTGAACAAGAATTTGCAAGAAGAAATTTAAAAAAATCAAATTTCAAAAAAGAAAATTTTTGTTTGAAATTTTCAAAGGAAAGCCATGTTTGAAATTTTAAATTTCACCTTTTTTCAAAATGCTTTATTGGCTGCGGTTTTAGTCAGCATTGCTTGTGGAGTCGTAGGTACACTTGTGATGATAAACCGACTCTTTTCCATAGCAGGAGGCATCACGCATGGGGCTTTTGGGGGTATTGGTATAGCGTTTTATTTTTCTTTGCCCATATTGATCAGCACAGGTATTTTCACGCTCTTTTTAGCCTTTTTGGTAGCATTTTTATCGAAGCGTTATGAGCACAGAAGCGACAGTATAGTCGCTGTGATTTGGGCTTTTGGGATGGCTTTTGGGATCATACTTATAGATTTAAGCCCAGGCTATAGCACGGATTTGATGGCTTATCTTTTTGGAAATATTTTAGCAGTAGGAATGCAAGATCTATGGCTGATGGCGATAGTGGATGGGGTGGTGATTGTTTTAATGCTTTTATTTTATAGACAATTTGAAGCTTTAAGCTTTGATGTTGAATTTGCAAAAGTACGAGGAATAAATACAAGCTTTTTTCATTATCTTTTAATCGCACTTATGGCATTTTGCATAGTGATTTCCATACGCCTTGTAGGGATTATTTTAATCATGGCTTTGCTTAGTATACCTAGTTTTATAGCTGAAAATTTTACAAAAAAGCTAGGTTTGATAATGATTTTAGCAAGTGTATTGAGTATGATTTTTTGCGTTTTAGGGCTTATAATAAGCTATTATTTTAATCTCTCAAGCGGTGCTTGTATCATAGCTGTAGCTTGCTTTGGCTTTTTAATGCACTTGCTAGCAAAGTTTTTACTAAAAAGGTAAAGGTGCAAAAATCACTTGCACTTTTATATTTAATGAAAAAATATATTCTTTATCTTTAAATCACAAATATTTTATAATATAACAGAAAATAAAACCAAATCTTTAACCATGGTAAGCATAACCAAAAAGAATATATAAATTGTGTGTATAAATATTATAAGACTATAAAATCATTATCTGAGATAGATTTATAAAATACTACTTATTTTATTCCAAGAGATAAAACATCTCTTGGATAAGATTTACCCTTGTAAAAATTCTACCATTTTTGAATAAATAGCTTGAGCTCTATTATCAATATCTTCTTTTGTCCAGATATTTTTTGTGCGTTTTGACAAATCCAAAACTTCTTTTAAATTTGCATTATTAGAATTACTATATTCTATTTGCTTTTTAGCAAAAAAATTATCAATGCATTTTATATTGCTTTTTTTAGGTAGTAAAATTTTATTTCCTATATTTTCTAAATACTCAAAATGAGATTGCTCATCCCATTCATTAAAATTAGCATTTTGCCATTGCTTTGGTAAAATATGTTCAACCTCCAAAGAATCAGAATCTATAACTTGCTTAAAATCATCATAAATATAGGCATATAAAAACAAAATATACTTGGTCTTTCTTGAATCAAAGTTTCTACTTACCTCTAGAAAATTCTCGAAACTAGGAATATTTTGTTTTGCTAGAAAACTCTCATTTATTTTAAGTTTTACATTCATTTTAAATACAATTTCTTTAATTACATTAATTGATGCATTACCATTTAAAAATGCTAAAGTAACATATTGAATTAATATTGGTAAATATTTGTCAAACTCTTTACTAAATTCATCTTTATTGTCTATATTATCTTTATTTCTCCAAACCAGACAACTAACAAATGCTTTCCATGAATCGTTTTGAAATAAATTTAAAATTTTCATATACTTATTTGACAAATCACTTAAATAATTTTCAGGTTTATCCCAAAAATTTGCCAAACTCTTTATAAAATACATTGTATTATCTCTATAAAGCCAATTATCTATTGCTCCATAATATACTTTTTTATCGGATTTTGTGAAAAAATTTAATACACTATGAGTCGTAGTATCAAAATCCTTATTTTCGGCACGAATTACATGCATAAATTGCAAAAACAAGAAATCTAAATTTTTTATATTATTACTTTCATCAATTTTTGCTTCCAATTCTTTCCACTCATTAGCAAATTCATTTTTATGTGAAACTCTTTTATAGATATATCCTTTTAAAATATCAGCATTGGAAAGTGGCAATCCTCTTGAGTTTAATGTATTAAATATAGTCATAGCAGACTCTTGACTATCACAGATTACTATTAGCGTAAAAAGTGTTTTTGATAAAAACATTTTGCATAACATTTCCCATTGCAATGGTCTAGTTGTTTTAAATTCTAATAGCTTATCATAGAAAAAATTAAAATTTTTAGCATACCTTGAATTTGATTTTCGTAAATTTTCAAGATTGATTTCTTTGTTTAATAACTCGTTTAATATGATATTGTCACAATCCGTAATCACTCTACTACTTAAATGGCTTTTGCTATAATCTAGACCATGATCTAGGTCATATTCCCAAATACATTTACCGAAACCTTCTAAATAGCTTATCTTTACATTAGCTTGCTCTGACTGAAAATGTTCATAAAATGCCCTGAAAAATAATGTAAAAGTAGTAATTCTCTGTTGTCCATCTATAATTTCTAGTTCATTTTTATCGTTTTGATAAGCAACAATGGAACCCAGAAAATATTCACTTATATTTTCCCCATCACCAAAGACTTCCAAAATATCATTCCAAAGAGTCTCACATTCATCTATACCCCATCTATACGGTCTTTGATATTCAGGAATTACAAATTTAACCCCTTCATCACTTAATAATTTGCATACATATTCTTTCTTTGGTTTAAATTCCATATTAAGTCTTTCTCTAAACAAATATTTAATATTATCATTTTTTATTAAATAATAATTTAAAAATTTTTATGTTTATATTCTAAAAATTTAATATACCAACCAATGCAAGCACTAGGTGTTCCATTTAGCTTTTTTCTTTCATAGTTAATCTTATATAAAATATCATCTTTATTTTTGATTTTGTTAAGTAAAAATTTAAGTGCAGGTAAAGAATCTGTATCTAAATTATATAATTCACACTCACAAGATATAATTCCATTAGCATATAATCTTTGAAAAAATTTTTTTGTTTTGCTTCCACAATAATCATTTTTTGTTGCTTTGGTTAAATTTGAATTCTCATCTAGGAAATATCTAAAATCTTCCTTATTACTTTTTTCAAAAATATTTATTTCAAACATGATATTATCTTCAAAAACAAAAACAGTATTTTTCACAATTCTTTCCTTATTTGATTATCCTTTAATAAATTTCATTGATAAAAACAACTTATTTAATCTATATAAAATTAATCTACAATCGCAAAAAATTTACAATTTTTATAATATCTATAAAATCTTTCTCCGTTTTTATTCATAGTTTTGAGATAATTAAAAACAGGTGAAGTCCACCTATAACCTCGACTTTTAGTATGAAATTCATCTATCAATCCACCCTCTTGATAAACATACACACTCATACCGCCATTTTTTACAACTGCTTCTTTAAATTCATCCTCATCTTTTGGAAAATGGTAATACACATTACCATTTTTATCCGGATTGCTTATTTTCCAATCGTATTTATATTCTAGCATTGTATGCCTTTTGATTTTTTGTGTTTGGTTTTAATTATATAAAAGATAAGTAAAAATTTAGAAATCTAAATTTTTACCATTGTATGAAGGTTCTAGCTTTTTTAATATCGCTAAATTTTAAAGTAGTTTTTTCTTGATTTTCTAAATTTTCTAAAGTGATATTTTCATCCTCTACGCTGATGATTTTTGCTTCGATTTTTTCTTTTTCATTGGTTGTGATTTTTACAAGCTCGTTGATACTTTTTGCAAAATGCTCTATCTTGCTAAGTTTTCTCTCAAGTCCTGCTGAAGATACTTCTAAAAAATACTCCCCACTTACAGGTGGTTCCACATCGAAAATGGGTGATAAAATTTCACTAAGCCTTGCACAATCATCCAAATTCACACCCGTTCTTTCACCCTTTTCATCTAAGGGCTTCATCACATAAACGCGGTAAATTTTCTTGCCATTTTCACTAGTTAATTCGCTATCATAAAGCTCTAAATTCACTTCTTTACACAAAGCTTCAAGATTCATTTTTGTCCTTTTTTATTTTTTCAAAAAGTGCGTCCATATGGTTTTGATACTCAAGTCTATCATCAAATTTAAAGTGAAAATTTGGACATCTATACCAGCCTTGTTCACTCATACAATAGTTCTGCAAAGCTCTGCTCGCTTTTTTTAAAGAATTTAAAATCTTCTCTTGCTCGTGAGTATTAAAAAACATTTTATCAAGATATACAAAGGCATCGTATCTGCCTTTTTTACACTCTACATCCACTACGCAAAGATTTTTCAAATTCTCATCATCTAAATTTGCCAAAGCTTCAGGGATAAGTTCTTTTAAGATACTTTCGGTGCGAAGTTTTTTAATCTCACTTGGATTCATAGACTTGCTTGTTCCTCTACTTCTTTATAGCTTTCTATATAATCACCCACTCTCATATCATCACACCCTTCTATGCCTACGCCACATTCATAGCCTTTTGCCACTTCTTTAGCATCATCTTTAAAGCGTTTAAGTGAGCTTACATTTCCTTCATAAACCACAACTCCATCACGGATAAGGCGAATTTTAGCCCCGCGGTTAATCACGCCTTCAGTTACCATACAACCTGCAATTTGACCGATTTTTGGTACATTGATCACTTGTCTAATCTCTGCTTGTCCAAGTTGTTCTTCAGAGATGATAGGACTCATCATACCACCCAGCAAGGCTTTTACATCATCAAGTAGATTATAAATGACATTATAAGTTTTTATTTCCACGCCTTTATCTTTAGCACGCTCTTTGATCTCTCCTGTTGGGCGTATGTTAAAGCCTAGTACGATGGAGTTTTCACTTGCGCTTGCAAGCTCTATATCACTTTGCGTGATCCCCCCTACTCCGCTGTGTATGATATTGACTTTAATTTCATCATTTCTAAGCTTTTCTAAGCTTGCTTTTAAGGCTTCTAACGATCCTTGCACATCAGCTTTTAAAATCACAGGAAGGGCTTTTAAGTTTCCTTCTTTGATCTTCGCTCCAAGCTCATCTATACTTACTTTAGTCGATTTGCTGAGTTCTTTTTGGCGGTTGTATTCGTGGCGCTTGTTAGCATACTCTCTTGCTTCTTTATCACTCTTCACTGCGATTAAAATTTCGCCTGCATCAGCCACTTCGCTAAGCCCTACGATGACACCACATTCACCCGGTTTGATCTCTTTTAAAGCTTTACCTTGATCATCGCTCATTGCGCGCACTTTTCCATAAGCTTCGCCTGCAACGATAGTGCTTCCTACTTTAAGCGTTCCATTTTGCACGATGATAGTAGCTACCGCACCGCGTCCTTTTTGGATAGAACTCTCTATAACACTTGCTTTTGCAAAGCTTTTTGGATTGGCTTTGAGTTCTAAAATATCAGCTTGTAAAAGCACGATTTCAAGCAAATCTTCAATACCCATTCCTGTTTTAGCAGAAACTCCTACAAATTCATAAGATCCGCCCCATTCTACTGGCATGATTTCCATTTCAGCAAGTTGAGTTTTTACCATGTCAGGATTTGCAGCTTCTTTATCCATTTTGTTAATCGCTATGATGATAGGCACACCTGCTGCTTTAGCGTGATTGATCGCTTCTTTAGTTTGTGGTTTTACCCCATCATCTGCTGCTACAACGATGATAACGATATCTGTTATGCTTGCACCCCTTGCACGCATAGCAGTAAAAGCTTCGTGACCTGGAGTATCTATAAAAGTGATTTTACGCCCATTTTTTTCCACCATATAAGCGCCCACATGTTGAGTGATCCCCCCTGCTTCACCACTAGCAACGCGAGATTTTCTGATATAATCAAGCAAAGAAGTTTTACCATGATCAACGTGCCCCATGATAGTAATCACCGGTGCTCTACTTACCAAATCTTTCTCATCAACTTCTTCTTCATAGTCTTTTACATAATCAAACTCATCTGCTTCGTTGATGATATTGATCTCTATGCCAAATTCAGCAGCTAAAATTTCAATCGCATCTTCATCTAAAAAATCATTTTTAGTTGTCATCATACCCAGCATGAAAAGTTTTGAAATCACTTCGCTTACGCTTTTGCCTATCTTATCTGCAAATTCATAAACACGAATTTCTTTTGAAATTTCTACGCTCGAAACCGCTTCATTTTCTTTTTTCTCAACTTTTTTAGGTGGTTTTTTACGACTTCTTCTTTGAATTCCGCCCTCAAGTCCAAGATTTGCTGAATTTCCAACTGATTGGCGCAAAAAGTTAGGTGGTTTTTTCATAGTATTTTGTGGTTTTTCTTGTTCTTTTACGCTAAAATCAGGTAAAACCACTACATCTTCATCTTCTAAAGAAATATCAGCAAAATCATGACCTTCTAAAAAGTCCATTTTTTCAGCACTTTCTTTTTTAGTCGCGACAAAAGGCTTTTTCTCTTTTTTCTTTTTCTTTAAATTTTCATCCGCATTTGAAAACATAGTTTTTAAACTAAGGCGTTCTTCATTTGAAGGAGTAGTAGCCTTTGGCTCTTCTTTTTTCGCAGCTTCTTCTTCATCTTTTTTCTTTTTAACGATCACAAGCCCTCTTCTTTTAGCTAAAGTTGCACTCGCTAAGCTCTCTTGAATGTTTTCTTTAGGCCCTTCAGGACTTTTTGGTTCAGGCTTTGCTTCTTCTACAACTTTAGCTGGAGCTTTTACTTCTACTTCTTTGGGTAATTTTTCTTCTTTTTTTTCTTCTTTAGGTGCAGCTTTAGCTTTTTTTATAGGATCTTGTTTTAAATTTTTCTTGAAAGCCTCGGGAATGATTTTAGTTTGTATATACTCATAAATTCCTGCTGCAACTTCGGGTTCTACAGCATTAGATGCGGTCTTGATATTTAATCCTAATTCATTTGCTTTCTCGATAATTTCTTTGCTATCATAGCCTAATTCTTTCGCAATTTCATGAATTCTAATTTTTGCCATTTAAAACTATCTCCTTTAAATTCTGCTGAGTGATTTTTGTATTTAAATTTTTGCAAGATCTAAAAAATGCTTTTTGCAAGACTTTGCCTTCACTCAAAATGCAAGTCTCACACAAATAAACACTGCGTCCAAAATCAAAGTCTTTATAAAGCTCGCCTTGAAAATGTTTAAATCGATGCATACTTTTTTGCAAATATCGATTTTTACAGACTATACACATTCGAATAGGCTCATGTTTATCTTTTGTAAAATTATATCTTTTTTTTTCTTTTTTTAGCAAATTTTAAAGCCTTTATTGTCAAATTCCAAACAAAGAACTTTAAAATGTCCAAATTTCTGCTCCATTTTTTGAGCCAAATGCTTTGCATCATCTTTGTATGCTAAATTAAAAAAGCTTGAGCCTGAACCTGAAAGCGTGCTCATTAAAGCCTTATTTTCAAGGGCAAATTTTTGCACCTCAAAAAGCTCGGGTAAATTTTGCATTCTACGCGTTTGGTGCAATAAATCCTTGCTAGCAAGAGCAAGTAAATCATACTTTTTTTCCAAAAAACAAGCTGTAAGAAAAGAAGAATGGCAAAGATTAAAAACACAATCTTTCAAACTCAAATTCGAAGGCAAGGCATTACGACTTTGTTCTGTACTCATCGCTACATTAGGTATAACCACGACAGCATTTAAATTTTCATCTAAATCTTTTTTTATACTGAAAACTTTTTCATTTTCTACCACAGATACTACAAAGCCGCCAAGCGCTGCAGGAGCTATATTGTCAGGATGATTCTCGTATTTTAACGCTTCATTTAAAATTTTCTCTTTATCTGCTTTAAAACCCGCCATCTCATAAGCACTCGCAATAGCGCCGATAATCACTGCCGAAGAGCTACCAAGTCCGCGAGATAAAGGAATGGTATTATCAAAAATAAATCTAAAATGATCTTTCCTACCGCTTAATCTTTGATAAATTTCATTAAAAATACTTACAAAAATATTATTTTTTTTAAGACTTAAATTCTCACTTCCTTCGCCATTGACACTGATGCTAAAAAAATTTGACTTCTCGATAATAGTATGATTAAAAAGCGCTAAACTCAATCCCAAACAATCAAACCCAGGGCCTAAATTCGCACTTGTAGCAGGTACTAAAATTTTCAATTTTTTTCCTAAATTCTTTAAATTGCAGATAAAAAGTAAAAAGGTAGATTATCATCTTTTTTATTAAGCTTGCTTAAATTTGGAGGTAAAAAAAACTCTCCAGCTGTATTTTCCTCCAAGATGATCTCATCTTCTTTTTTCACAAAACACATATTTTTATGAGCGGCAATGGGTTGATTGTTGTTAAGCTCAAAAGCACTGATAGCAAAAAGAGGGATATTTTTCACTATACTCAGCGTGCTAAGACTTACATAAGAAATTTTAATCCCCATATAAGAGCCTGGACCATTAGCATAAATTAACTCATCAAAGCTAAATTCTTTTAGCAAAATCTTTAAAATTTTTGGCACAAACTCACTTGCCTTTTCTTCGCTCTCTATACTTTTTACAAGTTTATCATCTTGATAAACACCGATCATCAAAGGTTTAGATAAAGCATTAAGCAATAATGAATTTTTTATGCAAAAACCTTTTCATAAGCTTTTTCATTTGCTTTTTCAAGAGTCACTATCTCATAAGCATCTTTATCTTTTAACACTTCTTTAGTGAGTAAATGATTTAAATGATGGCTTCCAGCATATGAAATATAATCTCCAAAAACACGATATCCAAGCAAAGTCAAATCCCCAATCGCGTCTAAAATTTTATGTCTTACAAATTCATCCTTAAAGCGCAAACCTTCAGGATTTAAAATACGATTATCATCTACAACTATAGTATTTTCCAAGCTTCCGCCCAATGCTAAATTCATATCTCTAAGAGCTTGAACATCTTTTAAAAAACCAAAAGTCCTAGCTCTTGCTATATTTTCTATATAGTTTTTCTTGCTGAATTCAAAATTATAACTTTGTTCTCCTATAACAGCATTATCAAACTTGATAGTATAATTAATACGCGGTTCTTTAGTCGGAGTTAAACGCACATATTTATCACCATCTCTTACCTCTATAGGCTTTTTAATCACCATAATTTTTTTAGGTGCATCAAGCTCTTTAACCCCTGCTTCATCAAGCATCATACAAAAACTAATACTTGAACCATCCATCACCGGTGCCTCATTGGCATTTAAAACGATACGAACATTATCGATCCCATAAGCATTGATTGCGCTCATTAAATGCTCTATGGTGGAAATAAACCCTCTTTCATCGCCCAAAACCGTTGCCATTTGGGTATTGATAACATTTTCAGGACTTGCCTTATAAGTAGCATTTAAATCGCTTCTAAAAAAAACTATCCCACTATTTGCTTCTAAAGGCTCTAGGGTAATCTCGATAGGCTCTCCTTTATGAAGCCCTATACCCACGCCTTTTACAGCTTTTGCTAAAGTTAATTGTTTCATTAATTTTTTCCTAAAATTATTTTTTTACCTTCGTTTAAAACATTGTAAATATTATTTTCTATCCATTTTTTATCTTGCCATTGCTCAGGGCGTGTTTCAACACCTTGAACCAAAACACCAAAGTGCAAATGATCTCCCAAAGCCAATCCACTTACACCTGTTCTACCTATTACACTTTTTTTGCTTAAAATCTCATCAATTTCAACATTTTTAGAAGAACAATGCCCATAAAGACTATAAACTCCAAAACCATGATAGACGATTAAATTAAGTCCATAAATTCCATTTTCTTCTGCAAATACGACTTTACCTGGATTATTGCTTATAATAGGAGCTTCTGCTACACTTGCTAAATCAATCCCCATATGATAAGAATCGCTTACAAATTGTCCATTGTAAGAATAATACCTATGATCAGCAAAATCTGCTACCTTCATACCATTTCGAAGTGGTAAAAATAAATCGATTTTAAAATTATCGATTTTACTTTCAGGGACTTCTGAAGTGATCTTATGTATCAAAATTTCATTATTGTCTCTTAAGGTTTCATTCACAAATTTAAATTTCTCAAAACGCGTAAAATTATTATCTTTTGGTGCATACTCTTGTGCTAAATCTTCTATCTTGCCATCTAAAAATCTATCTGTAAGATTGATATTTGAAACGCGGTATTTGCGATTGACAAAATAATACCTTATACGCTCTTTAGTTATATTGCCAGCCTTGTCTGTGGCAATAATATAAGCACGAAATTCTTCATCTCTTGCATCCCAAGCTATAAGAGCTGCGTAATATCCTTCTTTTAAATAAGGAGTAGCCTTAAAGATTTTTCCTGTATTTGTTTCTATATAAACCTTATCCAAATTCGCATCACTAGCCGAGAATACAACGCTAGCAGCACCCCCTTGCTCAATCTGATAAGAATTGCTCAATATATTTACCTTTGGAGCACTATCATCGATCATAACAAGGACTTTTTTACTGGCTTCATTACCATTGAAAAAATTCCAAAAACTATTATCTCTAGCTTTAATCTCCATAATAAAAGATTTTACTTTTTCTTTATAAGCAAGTTTTGGTAGAGCAACTTGCAAGGTAATATCATTTGAATTTTGAATTTTTTCATCTACTATAAGCATACCTGTTCCATTGCCTTCTTTTTGCAAGAAGATTTGAACACTTTCAATAAAACCTTCATCATCTTTTACATGAACCGAAATAGGTTTTTTAAGATCACTATAAATGATATCTGGCATAAGGATTTTAGGAGGTGTCGTTTCAAAACCATTCATTTTTGAAGCAAAAAACGCTAAAGCACCAATTAAAACCAAAATTAAAAGATATAGATAAAATTTTCCCTTTTTTCTTGCCATATTTTTTCCTAATATATTTTTATTTTAACAAAATTTATTTTTCTTAAAAAACTTAAAAAAATTTTATTATAATTTCAGTAAATATCAAGCAAATTTCACAAAATTTCTCTTAAAGTATTGGCTTTTTGCATCCAAGACTTTAATTCTTCATTTTTATCCTCTTCAATCATCTTTTTACAAAATTCTAATTCTTTTTGAAAAAATTCAATGGAGCTTAAAACATTATCTTTGTTTTGTTCAAAAATACTCCCCCACATGATAGGAGATGATTTAGCAATCCTACTCATACCCTTAAAAGAACCGCCCGCTAAATGAACGATATTTCTTTTATCCTCCTCTTTCATCACAAAATTTGCTAAAGAAAAACTAATCACATGCGGTAAATGTGAAATAATAGCAGCATGATGATCATGTGCCGTGCTATCCATAAAAACAATCCTCATACCCAAATGCGAAAAAATTTCCACTGCTCTTTTTTGGTGCAAATCATCAGCCACTTCACTATCGCACAACACACAAACAGCATCCTTATAAAGCTCTTTAAAAGCTGCTTTTGGACCACTATTTTCAGTTCCTGCCATAGGATGGGCAAAAAGAGTTTGTTTGGTAAGTTTTGCGGGTAATTTTTCTATGATTTTTCTTTTTGTACTTCCAAGCTCTATAATAGTTATATTTGAAGGTAGATCCACTAATTTTTGTAAAATCTCTATAATGGCATTTACAGGTGTTGCAATAAAAATCATATCACATAAATGCAAATTTTCAAATTCTATAAGCTCATGAACGAGTCCTAATTTTAAAGCATCTTGCTCATTTTCTTTATTTGAGTCTAAACCATACACACAAGAAATTAATTTATTTTCTTTTAAGCAAAGTCCTAAAGAACCCCCTATTAATCCAAGCCCTATAATCGCTACTTTCATAATATTATCTCAATCCCTTTGTTAAATTTTTTCTGCTATTATACAAATTTTTAATAAAGCTTTAGGTAAAAATAAATGAAAAAAATCATCAGCATTTGTGCCTTGGTTGCACTGAGTAATGCAGCAGTAATTAAAGAAATTAAATTTAGCGGATTAAATCATCTTTCAAATGCAAGTGCTTTAAATCTCACAGGATTGAAAATCGGCGAAACAATAAATCTTGATAAAATAAATACCGCCATACTTAACCTTTATAAACAAAATTATTTCGAAAATATTGCCGTAGAAGAAGATAATGGTGTTTTAAATATCATCGTCACAGAAAAACCAAGCATAGCTAAAATAAGCATTACAGGAATTGCATCTAATGATAGAAAGCAAGTAGAAAGTATTTTGGGTATAAAAAGAGGAACCTTGTTTGATGAAGCAAGTGCTAAAGAAGCAAGCGAACGCATCAAAGCTTATTACGAAGCTAAAAGCTATTTTGATACCATAGTAGAATACAGAAAAAAAACTCTAGAAAATACCGAGGGGTTAGAGCTTGAATTTATAGTCAATCGCGGAGAAAATATTATCATTAATAATGTCAATTTAAGCGGAGCAGAGAAATTTTCGTATTCAGATATTGAACCTGCTATAGTCAATAAAGAAAAAGAATTTATGGGCTGGATGTGGGGAAGAAATGATGGAAAACTTAAAATTTTTGAACTAAGCAATGATAGTGCAAGAATCAGTGATGAATATATGAAAAAAGGATATCTTGATGTGCAAGTATCCTCGCCCTATCTTAAAACCTATACTGATACTTATCAAGCTAATCTAACTTATTTTATCAAAGAAGGTAAGCCTTATAAAATTCAAAGCATAAGTATAGAAAATCCTTTATTTAGCGAAGAGGAAAATAAGCAAAATTTAGAAAATCTACGCTCAACCCAAGGCAAACTCATTAATATAGAAGATATTCGTAAAGATGTAAAAACCATAGAAACACAAAGTGCTGATTTAGGCTATGCTTTTGCAGAAGTTTATCCTGATATTCAAAAAAATGATCAAACCCAAGAAGCTACCGTTGTATTTAAAGTCATTCCTCATGATAAAGTCTATATAAGAAATGTTATCATTTCGGGAAATTCTCGCACAGTTGACAGAGTAGTTCGTCGCGAACTTTATATCACTGAAGGAAATTTATACAATCGCACCGATTTAAGCGAATCTACAAATGCTTTAAGAAGAACGTCTTATTTTGATGATGTAGAAATCAAAGAAGAAAAAGTAGATGATACACATATAGACTTAATTGTCAATGTTAAAGAAGCTTCTACGGGTGCTATTTCAGGAGGTATTGGCTATGGTTCAAGCGATGGCTTATTGCTCAATGCATCATTATCAGATACCAATATTTTTGGTTCAGGTATTAAAAGCTCTGTTAGCGTAGATAAAAGTGATGATACCTTATCAGGAAGAATCAGTCTTATAAACCCACGCATTCTTGATAGTCAATACAGCTTAGGCGGAACGCTTTATTCTAATGATTATGAATGGGATAATTACTCTGAAAAAAATTATGGTTTTGATATCACCCTAGGACGCCAGTTTGCAAGATATTATAATGTAAGTTTAACTTACAATCTTGAGCAAAGTGATATCTATCATCTAAGCCCAACACTTTTAAGAACAGGTTATGAGCTTGGCAAAACTATAAAAAGCTCTGTAACCCCTGCTATTACTTTTAACAACACTGATGATTATTATCTCCCAAGAAAAGGTATTATCGCTTCAACAAGCCTAGAGTATGCAGGACTTGGAGGAGATCAAGAATTCCTTTCATCAAGTACAAAATTTAACTTTTATCAAGGTTTGGAAGACTATATAGGCTATGATCTTATTTATCGTTATAAAGCAAGTTTTTATAAAGTTTGGGATGAGGGCTATCTTCCAATCAATCAAAGAATTTATCTAGGTGGTATTCGCTCTCTTCGCGGTTTTGAAAGTAGAACTGTAAGTCCTAAGAATGAGTGGGGAGATGAAGTGGGTGGAACCATAGCTTTTGCAAATTCCGTAGAACTTAGCTTCCCTTTAATCGATAGAATTAAACTTCGCGGTAGTGTATTTTTTGATTATGGTATGATAGGAAATAAAAATCTAGATGAAATTCAAAGAATGAGTACAGGTTTAGGTATAGAATGGATCACTCCTATTGGGCCATTACAACTTGTATTTGCTAAACCGCTCAATGATAAAAAAGGCGATGATACCAATACTTTTGAATTTAACCTAGGAACACGCTTTTAATGAAACAATTTCTAGATGCTTGCCTAAAAGCAAATTTACAAATTAGCAAGTATCTTAATAATATTTGCGAAAGCGATCTTGAGTTTTCTCCTGATCTTGGCTTTGATAATAATCAAAGCTATAAGCTTGATCTAAAATGTGAAAAAATCTTTACAGAATATCTTAGTGATTTAGGCCAAATTTTTTCCGAAGAAAGTGGCTTGATCGGAGAAAATAGTCCTTATAAAATCATTCTTGATCCCTTAGATGGAAGTTCAAACTTTGTCTCTAAAATACCCTTTTATGGGACATCTGCAGCACTTTTTAAAGATGAAGAAGCCCAAAGTGCTTTTATTTGCAATCTAGCCAATAATGAAATTTTAATTTTTGATGATAATAAAAATTTAAAATCAAATCTTTTCAATCCTAATTATTCTCCTTTTTTGCCTAATCGTTTTTCTCAAATTGGGATCGTAGAAAAAATAACACTTTGCCCAAATCTTATCAATTACCTCGCGAAAAATAAGCTTAAATTTCGCTCTTTGGGTGCTACAGCTTTAAGCATTGCTTATGCTCCGTATTTTAGTTTTGTTTTAGTTTTAGGAAAAACTCGAGTCTTTGATACTGCAGGAGCTTTAATGTTGTGTAAAAATTTATATATAGAAAACAATGAAAATTTCCTTCTCATAAGTAAAGATAAGAAAATTTTTGATATAATCTTGGAATTTTTAAAATAATTAGGTGAATTATTATGAATTTTGCAGATATTTTTTCAAAAATCAGAAGACAACAACCCAGCACCAAAGAAGCTCCAAATCATTGGGTAAAATGCCAGAGTTGTCATGCTTTAATGTATTATAAAGAAATAGAATCTTGTTTTAATGTATGCCCTAAATGTTCTTATCATATGAGAATTTCTCCTATGGATAGGATAAAACTCCTAAGTGATGAAAATACCTTTGTTGAATATGATGCAAATTTAGAAGCCATAGATCCGCTCAAATTTGTTGATAGCAAGTCCTATAAAAAACGCTTAAGCGAGGGTGAAAGCAAAACCGGTAGAAAATCTGCGGTCATTAGTGGAGAATGCCTTATAGATGGCCTTAAAACTCAACTTGTAGTATTTGATTTTTCTTTCATGGGAGGATCTTTAGGCTCTGTAGAAGGCGAAAAAATCGTTAGGGCAATCCAAAGAGCCATCACAGATAAAACTCCTGTTGTTATTGTGAGTGCAAGCGGTGGAGCTAGAATGCAAGAAAGTACTTATTCTTTAATGCAAATGAGTAAAACAAGTGCTGCTTTAAAACTTTTAAGCAAAGAAAAACTCCCTTATATCAGTGTATTAACCGATCCTACTATGGGTGGCGTGAGCGCTTCTTTCGCTTGGCTTGGGGATTTAATCATCGCTGAACCAGGCGCTTTGGTGGGTTTTGCAGGAGCAAGAGTAATTAAACAAACCATAGGCGCAGATTTACCCGAAGGCTTCCAAAAAGCTGAATTTCTACTCGAACATGGACTCATAGATGCGATAGTAGAGCGTTCAGATATGAAAAAATACCTTAGCGATACTCTTAAATTCTTTTGTGGAAAATAACTTGCAAGTTAATATTTTTCACATACAAAAAAACGATGAATTTAAAATTTGGGGTGAGAAGTACGCAAAACTTATCTCCAAATTTGCAGATCTTAAAGAACACAATCTCTTTAATAAAAAAATAGCTGCTGCACAAAATTTAAATGCACAAGCTGCTAAATTAAGCTATGAAGAGGCATTTGCTCCTTATACAAAAGGCTTTTGCATAGTTCTTGATGAAAGAGGCAAGGAGCTTACAAGCGTAGAATTTGCAAAACTCATAGCAGATAAAAATAATTTAAATTTTTTTATAGGTGGTGCTTATGGCCTAAGGGATGAATTCAGCCAGAGTTTAGATTTTAGACTTTCATTAAGCAAACTCACCTTAGCACATCAATTTGTAAAAATTTTACTTTTAGAACAAATTTATCGTGCTTTTTGTATCAACTCAAATCATCCTTATCACAAATAAAAGGTTAAACAATGAAAAAGAATGAAATACAAGTTTTTAAAACTATCTTAGAAAATAGAAAAAAAACTATATTGGAAAATTTGCAAAGCAATTCTAAAGAAATTGAAGCCTTACATAATAGCGTCCCAAGTGATAGTGTGGATTTTTCTGTTATTGAAACAGGATCGCAAATTGATTTTGCTATCAGTGCTAATTTAAAACAAGAATTAGAGGAAATAGAAGATTCTTTAGAAAAAATCAAAGATGGCACTTATGGAATATGCGAATCTTGCGATGAAGAAATCGCCATAGAAAGACTTAAAATCAAACCTCATGCAAAATACTGCATCGTATGCCGCGAAAATTTAGAAAAAGGAGAGTTATGAGAATTAGATTATTTTTTATAGCAAGCTTTATTTATATAGCTCTTATATTTGCTCTTGCTTGGTATTTAGAATTAGGAAATTATACTTTAAATTTCAATACATATAGCTTCGAGCTACCTATAATGATATGGCTTATTTTACCTTTGATACCTTTAGTGTTTTTTGCCATCATTCATATGGGTTTTTATTATTTTTTACTCACTTTAAAATTTAAGCATTTTTTCAAAGATTCTACCAAATTTGAAAATTTTACCCGCGACCTTCTTTTAGAAAAAGAATCAAATATCAGCTTTCAAACAAAGGAATTTAGACAAGTAGCACAGCTAGCTAAAACCCTAAAAACACATGAAAAAATCCCTAATACAAATAAAATCAATGAAATTTTAGATCTTATAGACGGCATTAAAAAAGAAGAATACTTCAATCTTAACAAATTTAAACTCGAAAATAATAATATCTTATTTCTAGAAAATGAAAAAAATCATATCAAAAATGATATAAATTATGCTTATTCCAAAATCAAAAACCTTAGTCAAACTCAAGACGAATTCCAAGATCTGGCTTTTGAAAGTTTGATAAAAAAAGGAACTTATGAGCAAATTAAAAATATCAAAATCACAAAAAAACCTTGTCATATCCTTACACTCATCAAGCGTTTTAAAGAAGGAAATTTAGAGCTTAATACTGCCGAATATGAAGTTTTACTTTCTCACAATATCCTTGGCGAAAAAGACTATCTTGATATAGCAAAACTAAGTACTAAGCTTTTAAATCCTGATGCACTTATAGGAATTTTTAACAAAATCAAAAATGAAAAAGGTGAAGCTTTAAGAGCGTATTTATATCTTTTGGCTGAATTTGGACTTTTAGATGAACTCAGAGAGCAAATTCATAATGATGACAAAAAATTCAATGATTTTAAAGCCTTTTTAACCCTGCGTGAAAAAAATATCAAAATCGATTTAAATCAGCTTATACAATGATAGATTTTAGCAAAAAGCCTTTATTTTTAGCTCCTATGGCGGGTTTTTCGGACCTGCCTTTTCGCAATGTGGTAAAAAAATTTGGTGCAGATATCACGATAAGTGAAATGATAAGCTCCAATGCTTTGGTTTATGAAAGCTCCAAAACCTTACATATGCTAGAAAGAGCCGAACTTGAAAACCCTTATATAGTCCAAATTGCAGGGGGTGATAAAGAAGTGCTTAAAAAAGCAGTTCAAATGCTTAATGAAATGGATTTTGTAGATGGCATTGACTTTAATTGTGGCTGTCCTGTAAATAAAGTCGTCAAACAATGTGCAGGAAGTGCTCTGCTAGAAAATTTAGAGCTTTTTAAAAGCCTTGTGGGAGTGATTAAAGAAAACAATAAAAAAAACCTTACAAGTGTTAAATTTCGCTTAGGCTTTAATGAAAAATATCCCGAAAAAATGGCTAAAATTTGCGAAAGTTTGGGCGTGGACTTTGTAAGCATTCACGGACGCACAAGAAAGCAGCTTTATAGTGGAAAAGCGGATTATGACTCTATTGCTAGTGCTAAAGCAAGCGTGAAAATTCCTGTGATCGCAAATGGTGATATCAATGCTCAAAATGCTAAAGAGGTTTATGAGATCACAAAATGTGATGGACTTATGATAGGGCGTGCAAGTGTGGGAAATCCTTGGATATTTTATGAAATCAAAAGTGGTAAAAATGTAGATGAAAAACTCAAAAAAGAAATCATACTCACTCATTTTGACGAAATGATAAAACACTATAAAGATCAAGGTGTGAGTATATTTCGTAAACATTTACACGAGTATTCCAAAGGCCATAAAGATGCTTCAGCCTTTAGAGATAGTGTTAATCGCATCGACAATGTCGAAGAAATGCGAAAAAAAATAGAAGAATTTTTTAGTTTAACTTGATTTTTATAATTTAAAAAATCTTAAGCCTTAATATCTATGCTTTTTGGTGTAGAATTTAAAGAAAGAATTTTATTAAATTCTCCTGTGTTATCATCACTAAATTTCATACCAAAAAGAATTTCTAGCTCATCGCTTGTGCCAAATTTAGTTTCTAGTAGCTTTTTTAAAAGCTCATTCATTTTATTATCATCTTTGTAGGTTTCGCTTTTACTTTCTGCTTGTATAGGCTTGAAAGGCTTTTCTTTGTCTTCTTCTGAAGTCTCTTGCGATGAAATAACTTCTTTTTGCTTTGCTATCTCGGCTTTATATACTTCTCCCATTTCATCACTTTTGGCTTTCATTTCTAGCCATTGTTTTTTAAATTCATCTATATCGCTAATATTGTTTTTAAGTTTTAAAACATTTATAAAATCTGTTCCTATATCTCCTGTTATGCCGTATTTGATAGGATTTTGTTTTATAAATTCATTTAAATCTTCTACTTGACTTTGGCTTATATTTTTATCATAGCCATTAAGTTTTCCTGCTATGGTTGTTTCACCTTCTATAAGAGGATTTTGTCCTGACATACCTGCAAAGAATGCCATTAAAACACCACCTTTATTTATAGAACCATTATCATTTTTATAAAATGATGCTCCAATATCTATGTGGGAACTTGGAGCAAATATATCGCTATTCTTTTTAGTGTAATCGTTAGGAGAATTTTCATTCCAACTTGGAAAACTTAACGCCAATTGTTTAGGACTTTGATAAATTTGTAAATTATTGTTTGCACTTAAAACACTATCAAACTCTTTTTGGGTTTGATAGATATTTTCTACCTGAAAGCTTTTTTTATCATAAGAAAATCCTAAAGGGATTTTGCTTAAATCTTCAGTAGTAAAATTTCCACTCGGTTCATCAATAAGCTGTGAAAAAACCTTATAAGCATTACCTAAACTTTTGGCAATATCTATATTGGTAAAAGATTTAAAATTAAGGTTAGTGATATAATTAACAAAATTTTCAGCACCTTTAGCATAAATCTTATAATCTTTTGGCAATCCTGCTGCTTTATTAAAATCGCTTGTAAAAAAGCCATCTTTATCTACGCCATAGCCTAAGACTTTATTGTTTGTTTTAGTAGTGTCTTGGGTGTCTTGTAGATTTTTTATACTATTATTTGAAGTATTTGAATTTAAGGAAGAGTTGTTATTGTTTTTAATATTAAGATTGACAAAGGAGTTATTGAAAGTTGAGTTGATACCTATCATTTTTAATCCTTTTTATAATTTAAATTTTTATATTTTTAAGCCTTAATATCTATAATTTTTGCCGAAGTGTTTTGAGAAAGAAATTTATTAAATTCCCCTGTATCATCATCGCTAAATTTCATACCAAAAAGAATTTCTAGCTCATCACCTGTGCCAAATTTAGTTTCTAGTAGCTTTTTTAAAAGCTCATTCATTTTATTATCATCTTTGTAAGTTTCTTTGTTTTTACTTTCTGCTTGTATAGGTTTAAATGGCTTTTCTTTGTCTTCTTTTTGATTGTTTTTATTAGCTAAGAACTTATCTATATCTTCTTGAGTAAGCGGCTTACCAAGTTCATTAAAAAATTGTTTTTCTCTTTGCGCCCTTTCAGCACCCCATATTTTCTCAAATTCATTCATGCTTGTAAGAGTTTTTAAAAGATCAACTTTTCGTTTATGAAGTGCGGACAAATCTACGCCTTCTGTAAGATAGTCTGTGCCAAATTTATTAAGTATTTTTATTTCATCCTTGCTTAGTTTATCTTCCATATATCTTTTATATAAAGAGTTTTCTACTTCTTTTACATCAGGAGATCCATTATATCCTTGTTCTTCTTTGGTTTTTTCAGAGAAATTAAATTTTTTTATCACGGAATTAAAATAATCATCATCGTTTTTAAGCACAGATTTTTTATTGTTCGTGTTATTGCTTAGATAATTAATATTTGTATATTGAGTATCAAAATTTACCATAGAAAACCCCTTTTTTTATGATATTTTATTAAAATATCTTGGATTCCAACCACCCATAGCATCTTGTATAGAATTTTGATATTTATAAGCAATTTCTCTCATGATTGTATTATTATTTAACATAGGACTAGAATTATATTGATATATTTGTCCATTCTTTACATTATAAACACCGACTCCATAAGTAAATAAAACATAAGGCTGTCCTAAATTTGAGTATTTTATTTGTCTTTTTACCTTATATACAGGACGATATTCAGCAGGGGAATTAGCACTCGCTTGCAACCAAGAAATTAATCTATCTCTACTAGGGTTTGAGCATTTTTCATATCCTGCACCACATAGACCCTTGTTAAGATTGCTAAGTTCGTATTCTGAAAAATCTGCAATTGCATAAACTTCTGAAATTAAATTTGGACGATCTTTAAAAAATTTAAAACCGACTAAATACCCACCCTTAACTTGTTTCATCTCATCTAAATTAAGAGCTTTAACCCCTTGAGAATTATCACTTAAAGCACCATTACTAACTTTAGCTAAAAAATCCACAGCAAAAGCAGAACTTACCAATAAAGAACCTAAAATCAAAGCGCTTGATATTTTCTTTAGCATACTTTCTCCTTAATGTGATTTAAATTGTTATATCAATTTTTTGTTTTCTCTGTAAGTATTTTATTAATTCTTTTTGCTCTTTTTGCATTATTTCAATTAAAGGTGTAAATTCTATATTTTCATTATTTGTATCGACAATACCAGCACCTTGAACTATATTATTTGGATTTAACTTTAAATTATAGTTTCTATCATTCCAAGCTTTTTTGACTTCTTCACCACTCATAGACTTATCAAAGCCTTCGGTTTTTCCTTGACGCGTAGCCTCTCCTTCTCTAGTATAGATATTCTCATTTATAATAGCTACTAAAAGCCCACCTTTAGTAATAATGCCATCTTTATTAGTGTATTTGCTTGGTGTCGTATCAAAAAATACGCCTGTATTAATATTTTCTTCACCGCCATTATTATTATTAAAAATATCTGTGGCAGAATTTCCTTTCATAAGATTTTCAGTAGTATTAAAAAACAATTTGTTTATTTTTGTATCAGTTGTATTTTCATAATCAAAATCTATATCAGCATTTAAATAATCCGTAGCAGAATTATAAATTTTCGTTACTTGCATAGTTTGGCGATTAAATTCATAGCCTTGTGGGAAGTTGGCTATCTCTTCTAAGCTAAAGCTATCTTTAGAATTTAGCACATCTTCGCCTACAACTTGGCTTAAAATTTTATAGGCATTTCCTACGGTTTTAGCAATGTCTATACTCTCAAAAGCTCTAAATGGATTTTTTTCATTTGTAGATATTTTTACCAAGCTTTCCATAGTGCTAGAATGAATTTTTATATCCTCAGGAATTCCTGCTGCTTTATTAAATTCACTTGTAAAATAACCCTCGTTATCTACTTCATAACCTAAGACTTTATTGCTTGTTTTAGTAGTGTCTTGGGTATCTTGTAAATTTTTTACATTAGCATTTGAAGTATTTGAATTTAAGGAAGAGTTGTTATTGTTTTTAATATTAAGATTGACAAAGGAGTTATTGAAAGTTGAGTTGATACCTATCATTTTTAATCCTTTTTATAATTTAAATTTTTATATTTTTAAGCCTTAATATCTATAATTTTTGCCGAAGTGTTTTGAGAAAGAAATTTATTAAATTCCCCTGTATCATCATCGCTAAATTTCATACCAAAAAGAATTTCTAGCTCATCACCTGTGCCAAATTTAGTTTCTAGTAGCTTTTTTAAAAGCTCATTCATTTTATTATCATCTTTGTAAGTTTCTTTGTTTTTACTTTCTGCTTGTATAGGCTTAAATGGCTTTTCTTTGTCTTCTTGCATACTAATATCATTATTATTAGCAAGTAGCATTTTATCGCCCATAGCCATTTCAAATTCTTTTACAAACTCATCGTGTCTTTGTTTGAAGTCAAGATATTTAGTTTTAAATTCTTCTAGGGTTAAATCTTCTTGTAAAAGTTTATTAAATTCATTCCTAAAATTAGATGCTTTTATAGCAATATCAGATCCAAGATTAAACATTTGAGAGTAAGAAGAAAAGTTCATCAATTTAATATCTTCATCTTTTATATCCCAATTATCATCTTTACCAAGATTTTTAAGTGAAGACTTTTCTATTTTATTTGGATCTTTTAAAGCATTTGACTTCATAAAGTTATTAAATTCTTGCATATCTTTTTTGCTAATATTTTCATCAAGTCCGAATATTTTAGGATTATACTCAAATTTTTTTCCACGATAAGGCAAAGCACTTTCTCCTGTTACAACAGCTACTCCATGCTTGTTTATTTTAAAGTCAATATTTTTATCTTGCTTAAAATTTGAAGTATTATAGTTATAGTTTAAATTTGAATTTATACTATTTATCATGGTTTATTTCTATATCTCGAATAATTACCACTAAGAGCCATTTCCATATCATTTTTATATTTGGAACTAATTTCTTTAATAACTTGGTAATTATTTAAAACAACACTTGAATTCACCCTATACCAAGAACCTAATTGCTCATTAATAACAGCTACGCCATAGGAAAAATATACAAATCTTTGTCCTAAATTTGATACACCTATATTTCTTTTTACTGTATAACCAAGATAATAGTGATATGGATCATCGCCTACTATGCTCATAGTTTCCCAAAGTCTTTTTTGGTTAGCATATGTATGTTTATTATTTACCATACAATTTGTGACTTCTATACCACACATTCCACCAAATCGCCTTAATCCCTGACTATTCCAATAATATGTATCGCCATTGTTATCTGTATAGTATCCTATTTCACTCGGTGTAGTTTTGGCAAAAGCTAAAAGCTCATCATTTGCAACTAGCTTAAAACTAACTCTATACCCACCCTTAACTTGTTTCATCTCATCTAAATTAAGAGCTTTAACCCCTTGAGAATTATCACTTAAAGCACCATTACTAACCTTAGCTAAAAAATCCCTAGCAAAAGCAGAACTTACCAATAAAGAACCTAAAATCAAAGCGCTTGATATTTTCTTTAGCATAACTTCTCCTTTTCTTAACTATTTTACTCTTTATTTGAATAATATCACAAATTATATATTAAAATCGGATTTTTATTTTGAAATATTTACTATTTTGAATAAAAATTTTTAAAAATATTTAGAAAGGCAATAATAAAAAAGATTTATTTAACATTTATGGTTTTAGTCAGTTGTGTTTTTTGCTAGTGATGAACTAAGTATAGATGGTTTATTTAAAAAGCAAATAGGCTTAAGAAGTATTACAAGCTTTTCTTTACTTAGCACAAGAAATACAAATTCGTATTCTCTTTATCCTAATATAACAATAGGCGGAGATCCTACAATTTGGAATGATACAAAGCAAGTATTTTTAACTCAAACTTTCATTTACACCCTAACACCTAAGTTTGACATGCTTATTTCAGGCGGTGGAAGCTATGCAAGATTGGCAATCCTGCTGCTTTATTAAATTCACTTGTAAAAAAGCCATCTTTATCTACTTCATAACCTAAGACTTTATTGTTTGTTTTAGTAGTGTCTTGGGTATCTTGTAAATTTTTTACACTATTATTTGAAGTGTTTGAATTTAAGGAAGAGTTGTTATTGTTTTTAATATTAAGATTGACAAAGGAGTTATTGAAAGTTGAGTTGATACCTATCATTTTTAATCCTTTTTATAATTTAAATTTTTATATTTTTAAGCCTTAATATCTATGCTTTTTGGTGCAGAATTTAAAGAAAGAATTTTATTAAATTCTCCTGTATCATCATCACTAAATTTCATACCAAAAAGAATTTCTAGCTCATCGCTTGTGCCAAATTTAGTTTCTAGTAGCTTTTTTAAAAGCTCATTCATTTTATTATCATCTTTGTAGGTTTCGCTTTTACTTTCACCTTGTATAGGTTTAAAAGGCTTTTCTTTGTCTTCTTCTGAAGTCTCTTTGTTATTTGTGCTTTTTGTAGGATTATTATAATCTATACCTTTTGCCTTTTCTGCTTCTTCTAGTGATTTTACAAACTCATCGTGTCTTTGTTTGAAATCAAGATATTTAGTTTTAAATTCTTCTAAACTCATATCAGCATTGATTAATTGATTATATTCTTTTCCTAAATTTTCAATAGTTTTAGTGAGTTTATCATTTCCTAAATTCTTGGCTCTATTCATATAATTCCATATAGATAAACTATCTCCCATAGGATTGCCCCAACCTTCTTGTTCATAAGAGTATTTTAAAGGATTTGCATTCATAAAGGATAAAAATTCTTTTATTTTATCATTGTCTGTATTGCTATTAAGTCCAGCTAATTTACCTAATAAAGTAGTTTTTCCTTCAACAAAGCTAAGATTATTTGTAAAAAAAGCAACTAAGGCACCACCTTTGGATATTTCTCCATTTTGTATTTGATATTTGTTTGAACCTAAGTCAGCTACATTTTCATCAACAAGTTTCCAAATGAAAGCATTACCACTTTGTAGCTCTTGCCAATAATTTATTCCATCTTTTTGTGGTAAATTTTGTAAATCTTGTTCTTTAAGATTTTCTCCTAATCCATTATCTTTTACGAAAGATGAAAAAGAATTATAAGTATTTCCTATAGTTTCGGCAATGTCTATTTGCGAGTAAAAAGGTTGTCTTTTAAGAAAGCTATTTACAAAATTATTTAAACCCTCTGCAAAAATCTTATAATCTTTTGGCAATCCTGCAGCTTCGTTAAAATCACTTGTAAAAAAGCCATCTTTATCTACACCATAGCCTAGCATTTTACTTACTGCTTGTGATTTATCGCTTACAAGGTTTGAATTATCATTTGTAACATTAGATGATTTTGTATTTGAAGTATTATTGCTAAAAGTGTTTGTATAGTTGTAGTTTGAATAAGAATTTATACCATTAATCATTTTGCCACCTTGTAAATAAAGTTTCATTTACAAGATAAATCGGCAAAAATGATTTTTTCATAAGTATTTTTACTCATATATTTAAAATATAAAGCACAAGTCTTCTAGTGTCTAAAGAAAAAAATCTTACTTAATCTTCCAAAGTCCTTATAATCAAACTTTTGGGCAAATTAAAGTGTTCTATAAGCTCTTTTTCTTTTTCTCTCATTTCTCCATTATCTACCTCATGATCAAATCCAAGCAAATGAAGCATGGCATGGATAAAAAGCAAGCTTACTTCCTCTTCAAAACTATGTCCTAACTCTTTAGCTTTCTGTTTTGCCAAATCTATATTAATCACAACAGAACCCAAAGGCAAGCTCTCATCGATATTTTCAAGTGGAAAAGAAAGCACATCGGTGGTTTTATCTTGCTTTCTTTGCTCTAAGTTAATCTCTTGCATTTCCTTACTTTCTACAAAAACAAGTTCCACATCCTTAGAGCTTAAAAAACTTGCTATAGGCTCTAAAAATTCGCATTTTTCATCACTTAATATCATAAACCCTCCTTGATCAATTGATACAAATTCCCTATTTCTTCATCGCCAAAAATCGCACAATTTTTACTTTCATAAAAATTTTTTAATTTCTGCTTTTCAAATGCATAACCTAAAGCACAAGTGTGATGCGAAGGTAAAAAAGCACGGATTAAAGTGATGGGATTTTCTATGCTTTCATCACAAGCAAAACATCTAAATTCTTGATGGAGTCTCCCCTCAAATTCTAAAATCTTAAGATAAGCATCCACAATCACGCGCTTGGGATTTTGCTTTTCAAAACGCTTTACACATTCATCTAAAAGCTCAAAATAAAAACTTTCAAGTACTTGAGCATCTTTTAAATGATGATATAGAAGACGGATAAATTCCTGCCAAATCAGCATTTTTTCACGATCCATAATCCATACAAAACCCAAATGCAAAACATCCTTAAGTCTTGGCAAAAAGCTAGGATTTTCATCTAAAGCAAAATCAATTTTATAACCATTTAAAATACTAGAATGTCTAAGCCCATAAAAACGATACGCCTTAACAAGCTCTTTAGGGCTTAAAATATAAACAATCAAATCCTCATCTTTTACTTTTTGCGTATGAAGTATAAAGCCTTGCATTAAAGTATTTCAATGCCATAAGCTCTAAGTAGATCAAAAGCGGATTTTTCTAAATTTTCATCAAAACTTGCACTTAAATTTTGATGGAGTATAAGTCTTGAATTTGGCTTCGCGCTAAAAGCTAAAATGATATTACAAAAGACGCAAATATGAGAAACAAGTCCTGCAAAATGAATTTCTTCGTATTCACTTTTTGCGATAAAATTTGCAAATTCTAAACTTCCAAAAGTATTTTTATGAAAAACCTTATGAGCTTTTTGCAAAAAGGGTGTAAATTCTTTAGGCATTTGCCAACCCAAACTGTCTTTTATACAATGCTCAATAGGCAAATTTAACCCTTCTTTACTCCTTAAATAATCCTCATCATGAGTATCATAAGTAAGAAGTAAATGTGTGGTGTTAAAATCGATTTGATTGAGAGTATTAAGGATATTTTCTTTGATTTTTAAAGCTTTTTCAAAGCCCAAACTTCCATCGATAAAATCATTTTGATAATCTACCAAAACAAAAGCTTTTTTCATCAAATTATGCCTTTTCTAGCCAAAAACTTTCTGTATGCAAATTCGAAAAAGCGGTTTTTAAACTCGTAAAAAGCTTAGGATGTTCTTTTTCTAAATTAGCTAAAAGTTGCTTTGCTTCTTCTCTTGCATGTGGAAATTTTACATTTTTTTCGCTTAGTTTCATACCAGGGCAAAATTCATTTCCTATAACCTGAAGTTCATTTTGCGTAGCATTATCTCTAAGTTGTCTTTCGCGCACAAAAATCAAAGGGCGTATAACCGTAATACCTCGTTTGCTTTGATAAATAGGCGCTAAAGTTCTTAAAGCTCCATTATGGATAAAATTCATAAAAAAGCTCTCAGCTGCATCATCTAAATGGTGTGCGATAGCTAATTTGTTAAAACCTTTTTCAAGAGCATAAGTATACAAAGCACCTCGACGCATTCTTGAGAAATAACTACAAAAGCTTGAATTTTTTCTTATTGTATCGCCTGAAACTTCATAGATATTTGAATCAATCACGCTGTGTTTAATCCCATGCTCCTCACAATGTGCATGAAGCCCCGAGTAATCCTCACCCATACCATAACTTAAAGTTGCTGCTTCAAGCTCGAATTTAAAAGGTGCGTGAGCTTGCATTCTTTTTAAAAGATGTGCTAAAGCTAAAGAATCTTTTCCGCCGCTAAGCCCTAAAAGAACCCTATCTCCATCTTTAATGAGTCCAAATTTAGCATTAGCTTGTGCAACTTGGCGTATTAATTTTTTGCTAAGATTTATCATAATTTTTCACACATTTTAAGCACAAAATTAGCCGAAATTTTAGCTGAATTGATCACAAATTCATCAAAATCAAATTCTGCCTTTTCGCCGGCTTTATCACTCATCGCCCTTAAGATAAAACAAGGCACTTTTAAAGCATCACACACTAAAGCCACACTTGCTCCTTCCATTTCGCAAGCATCGGCATTAAAAATCTCTCTGATTTTTGCTTTCTTTGCCTCATCGCAGATAAATTCATCACCCGTTGCGATAATACCTGCACGAAGTTTGATATTTAATTCTTTTGCGACTTCTAAGGCAAGATTGTTTAACTTATCATCTGTTTTTATAAAAATTTCATTCCCTGGAACAAAACCCAATGGATGCCCAAAAGCAGTGATATCAAGATCATATTGTGCTAATTTAGTCGCATAAAGCAAGTCGCCAATCTCAAGCTCAGGATTAAACGCTCCTGCAACACCTGTAAAAAGCAAAACTTGCGCTCCAAATTTTTCTATCATTACACTAGCACTTAGGGTAGAATTTACCTTGCCTATCTTAGAATAAGCAAGAATAAGTTCATGGTTTTTATAGCTTGCAAAATAATAAGTATTATTTGCATATTCTAATTTTGTATAATCTTTTAATATTTCAAGCAAAGGAGTGATTTCTTCACTCATTGCACCTAAAATTGCTATTTTCATTTATATTACCTTTAAAAATTCTTCTATATCATTCATATTTGTTAAAGCATAGGTTTCTTTTGAAGTGATTTTTTTATTTAAACCTTTAAGCACGCTAGCGCCAAATTCTATAAAATAATCTGCTTCATTTTCACAAGCTTTAATGCTTTGTTTATAAAGCACAGGGGCTACAAGTTGGGTTTTTAAAAGCTCAAGAGCTTCTTGTTTGCTCGTATAAGCTTTAGCTGTAGCATTAGAAATCACGGCTTTAAAATTAGGCTCTAGTATTCTTTCAAGCTCTATGCAAAGCTTATTAGACGCGTTTTCTAAAAGCGGACAATGGCTTGCTACACTCATATTTAAAAGCATAGCCCTTTTAGCACCTGCTTCCTTAAATACACTTTCATAGCTTGCTAAATCAGGTTTTAAACCTGCAACAACGATTTGCCCATCGCAGTTATAATTAGCTGCAAAAATCTTTTTATCTTCATCTCTAGCTTTTTGACAAAGTTCTTCCACTTTCTTATCATCAAGCCCTAAAATTACCATCATACCTGCTTCAACCTTTGCACAATCCTCTTGCATAAAAAGCCCTCTTTTATGCACAAGCATAGTTGCTTCTAAAAAGCTAAAAGCACCATTGATCGCCAAAGCTGAAAATTCACCCAAAGAATGGCCTAAAGAAAATTTAGCCTTAATATCAGGTTTTAATTCGCTCAAAGCACTATAAGCCATTAAAGAATTTAAGAGTATGGCAGGTTGTGTAAATTCACTTTTGTTTAAATCTTCATTTTCATTAAATAATAAATTTTTAAAATCAATTTTACAAAAATCGCTGGCGTTTTCTAGAAGTTCTTTTGCGGTTTTGGAGTTTTCATAAAAATCTTTACCCATGCCAAGACTTTGAGAGCCTTGACCTGGAAAAATAAATACAGCGTTCATCTTAGTGGCAACCACATCCGCCGCCACCGCCACCGCAGCATCCGCCACCGCCATGTCCGTGATGATCGTGTCCGTGTCCACTTCCACAACCACAACTATGGCTTCCTGCGATAATGCCTGTAAGAAGCTCATCTTCGCTTGCTACTCTAGCATCTACTATATTCAAAGAAAAAAGCAAATCACGACCTGCATAAGGATGATTATAATCAATAGTCACATCATTATCGCCAATTTCTTTAACAGTAACGCGAACGGTTTCACCATTTTCACCCTCACCAAAAAGCTCCATACCTATTTTTAAATCAATACCTGCAAATTGTTCTTTTGGTAAAACTTGCACCGCATTTTCATCGTATTCGCCTAAACCTTTTTCTTTCTTAACTACAACATCAGCATTACTAGGGCAATCAAGCTTCATAACTTCTTCTTCTAAAGCTTCTAAAATTTGACCTTTGCCTAAAATAAAAGAAATAGGTTGAGCATATAAATTTGATTCTAAAACTTCATTTGTATTTGCATCTTTTAGTTCATAAAACATTGAAACTACGCTATTTTTTTCTATAGCCATTTTTTCTCCTTGATATTATTTTCTATTTGGGGAAGCTTTTGCTTCCGGTGAGTTAGGATAATTTGTCTTTAAAGCCTTATAAAATCCATTAGCTGTTTTTGGATCTCCTATCTTATCAAGAGAAATCGCTGTGTGATATAAGAGCTTTGGAAAATAATCCCCTTTAGTGCTCAAAGCAGAGCTTTTTTTATAATAAGCAATAGCATTATTATACTTTTTTTGCTTATACTCAATTTCTCCTAACCAAAAATTTGCTCTTGCGGGTTTGTATTGTTTTTGTATGAGATAATTTAACTTAATTTTACTATTCTCATAAGAATTATTATTTAAATCTTTGATAGCCAAGTCCAAAATTTCATTATTTTTTTTCTTTTTCCAAGAATCATCTATTTGTTTAACTTCTTTTTCTTGCGTTGAAGCAACACTGATGTTATTTTCATTGCTAGAAGTTATGTTTTTATCATCAGTTGATAGAGGCACGACAACTGTATTTTTGATACTTAAATTTGTACTATTTAAGTCATCTTTAGATACATAATTTGCGTTAATAGAATCAACCAAAGAACTTAATTCGGTTAAAATTTTCTTAATTTGCTTATTATTAGCATCTTGAATTTTTCTACTTTCTTCAACATAAGCTTTTAAATTTTGAAGTTCTGTGCTTAAATTATTTTCTATAGCTTCAAAATTAGTTTCAAGTTGTGTTAGTCTAGAATTGGATTTAGCATACTGCGAATTTATACCTTCTAAGGTACTTTGCAATCCTTCAACTCTTTGTTCAATCTCATTAATTCTAGAATTTGCTTGTGCGTTATTATTGCTTAAAGTATCTAATTTTTCCTTGAGTAATTTTTCACTTGATGTTAAACCATAGGGGGAATTACTGGTTAAATCTCCTGCACCAAAAGCAGAGCTTTCTGCATAAAGTAAAGTAGCTCCGATAAGAGCTACTGAGAATATTTTTTTCATCAATTATCTTGATAGTTTAAATTCTGCACGACGATTTTGAGCATCGCAAGCTTTTGTTTTTTCTGTACATACTGGATTTGTTTCGCCATAGCTTTTAACAGCGATTCTGTCAGAATTTACACCTTGAGCGATTAGAGCTTCTTTAACTGCTTTTGCTCTTTTTAAACCTAAAGCTTGATTATACTCATCTGTTCCCCACTCATCGCAGTTACCTTCAACAGTGATACTTACACCGCTTACTTCATTGTTGAAGATATTAGCATTTGTATTAACAACATTTTGCATATCTGGGCGGATATTAAATTTATCAAAATCAAAATACACTTTTCCTAAAGTATCATTAAGTTGAGAAATTTTTGAATCAATATCCCAGCCATCACTACCACCTGTTCCACGATTCGAATCTACACTTGTATCACCACTTACGCTAGTGCTTTTTGTGCTACAACCACTGATAACCAATGCAAATGCTGCAATAGAACTAAAAAGAATTTTTTTCATTTATGACCTTTCAAAGTTAATAAATTGTTAGCATTATATCTAAAATTAATTAAATTTAACCAAAAATTACAAATTTTTACCAATCAATAGACTGAATTTTCCCAACTTTTAATGGAAAATAGAAAGTCTTGTTCGCATTAACACGAATAACACCCAAAGCACTCTGTGCTCCAAGATATTTAATAAAGACTATACTCCCACCATCACTTGAAAATCTAGGAAATAAATTTTTTCCATTTGCGGTAAACTGACGAATACCTGTGCTATTAATTGACATTAAATAAATATTAAAAACACCTACTTGATTTGGCTCACGACTAGAGTATACTAAAAAATCTTTATAAGTTGAAACTGCGGAATTATTTTTACCATGAAAAACCGCTTGCTCAGCAGATCCATTATTGACATTTTGTATAAAAATATTAGGATAACCTAAGCGATCGCTAACAAAAACAAATTTACTATCATCTACGCCTATAAAATTCCCATTTACATCTATACCCGAATAATTTGTAAGTTGAGTTAAATTTTTAGACTTTAAATCATATAAATAAATATCAGGCTGATCTTTTGGAGCCATAGTCACAAGCAATTTACTGCCATCTAAGCTCACATCACTTGCTACAACCATACCTCCACTTGATAAAATTTTACTTGCTTTATTGGTTCTTAAGTCATAACGATAAAGCGTTGGTCTATCATGATCATATGCGGTATAATAAAAAATGCTTTGCTCTTTATTTCCCCATTTAGGAAATAAATTCAATCCTCCATCAATGATTACTTTTTGATATGTTAAAGTATAATCTGCCATGATAATTTGACTTTTTTTAGAGCTTGAATTTCTAGCAATCAAAATTTTATGATCCATCCATTCAACAGGCGCAAGTCCTAATGCATTTACAGAAGCCTTTACACTTTTGTGAGCTAAAAAAGGATACTGTTCTACACCATTTAAAGCATAGGTTTGGCTTGATTTTTCCAAGCCCCCTGCTTTAATCTTGACATGCAAATTTAAAGCATTACCATTTTTACTTAAATCATACTCAAAAGTATAATTTGAAGCTTCTGAACTTGCATCACTTACAACTTCAAAATTTGAACTTACCTTCAAGTCATTTACAATGATATTATAAAAACTGCGCTTTAAATTAATATCACTTAAATTCGAATTGTCTTTAACAATGATTTTTGGTAAGACTACACCCGAATTTACAACATCAATCACAGGATCTTCCGCCCAAAGTATTCCTAAAAAAATTAAAAATACTGTTACAATTTTTTTCATTTTTACTCCTAAATTATTTTTGAATTTGTGCCTCATCTTTTAAATTCATAGTAATACTTATGCTTTTATTTTGAGGTGGATAAGCTATAAATTTACCTTTTTGGTTTTCCAAAAATTCAGCTACCTTTGCATCATATAAAGAATTTCCACTTTTTTCGACCGAAGTATAACCAAAATTTCCATTTTCATCAATAAAAATTTTTACCTTAACTGAAATATTTTCACTATTGGGATGATATTGCCTCCATCTTTGTGTAATGGTGCGCACTACCTTTCCTAAAAACTCATCATAAATTCCTGTCTTTTGATTTTTAATACTTTCACCTTGATTGATACTTTCTTCTTCAAGTAAACTATCGTTTAATTGCTTTACAAGTTCTGAGGCTTGAGTTTTTGAGCTGCTTCTTGTTTCCGATTTGGCGCTTGATTGTATTTTGGTAGTTTTTTCCTCTTGTATCTCTTTGATACTACCAAAAAGCTCATTAAAATTACTAGCTTTTTGATCCATATCTTCAGTTTTTACTGCTTTATTTGTAGTTTGTGCAAAAAGTTTTTCAATATCAAGCTCTTGAGTAGGTTTTTGAATATCCTTAGGGGTACTTTGTTCGTTTACGACTTTCTTTGAAGGCTCCATAAGCTCTATATCGATAAAACTATCTTGGATATCAGTGTATTGGATTGCAGGTTCCATGTGAGTTACAAGTCTAAAAAAAATAAGAATTATAATAAAAATATAAACCGCAACAGCAAGCAAAAATGAATTTATCTTGCCTAAACCATATTCTTTCATGAGCTTATTCTGTTTGTAAGGCGACTTTACTAAAGCCTAAATTTTTAATACTTCTTAGGACAAAAATAACATCATCATACTTTAAACTCTTATCGGCTCTAATAAACACTGGCTCATCGGTATTAAATTGTGCTTTCTTTTGTGCAAGATTATCCGCAAAACTTACAAAACTATATTTTTCTTGATTTAAAAATATTTCTTTTTTGGCATTGATACTGACAATCAAGCTTTTAACATTAGGAGCACTTGTGGATTTTTGACTTCCTTGAGGAAGATTGATTTTTTCTTCATAAGTAATGCTTGGAGCTGTTACCATTAAAATAGCCAATAAAACAAGCATGATATCAACCAAAGGAGTTATATTAAGCTCTGGCTTCTCATCATCAAATGGCATATCTTAAATCCTATTTATTAGAACTAATAACTTTAATCTCACTATCAATAATACTTAAAAGTTCAAAAGCCTTTCTTTTAATAATAAGATGAAAAGTATAAGCAGGAATAGCAACTAAAATACCACAGCCTGTGGCAACCAAAGCTTCGCTGATCTTAGGTGCGATAATGCTTAAAGAATTTTGTGTCCCTAAACCACCAAAAGTCTCAAGTATAGAAATAACTGTTCCAAAAAGTCCTATAAATGGAGAGGTTGAAGCTACTATACTGAGCCAAGTAAGCCCATTAGATGCACGACGACTTGCTAAATTTTTATAAATCTCAAGATGTGATAAGCTAGTATCCGTGCACTTTCTTAAAATAGAGCGCGTTCTACTCAAATCTTTTTCGCCCAAAAGTAGAGATTCTAGACTTTCTTTTTCTTTATTTTTCCAAGCTGCTAAATAAGTCATTCTTGAAAAAAGTATAAAAAAAGAAAGTATAAAGTATAAGGAAAGCCAAGCTAAGACTATATAAGTGATTATGCTTGAGCTTCCAAAAAACTGAAATATCGCTTCAAAATTCATCTACCTAACCTTTGCATTGTCAAGCTTTGAAAAGGTAGCAGCTAAAGCTGTATTATCTGAACTCATAGATTTGATTAATTCTTTAGCACTTTCAAGATTTTTCTCTATTTCACTTTCACTAGAACCCGAAATCCAAACCGCGCCCTTAGCCAAAACGCTGATCTTATCTTCATCTACCTTAGCATGACCTGCATCAATTGCGATTAACTCATGATTTAAATCAGCTTTTTCTATATCAATTACACCAGATTTTAAAGATGAAACCAAAGCAGCATGTCCTTTAAGTACTCCAAATTCTCCTTCGCTTCCTGGCAAGGTAACTGATTTTACCTCCCCTTGATAAATTACACCCATAGGTGTAACTATTTCAAAACTGATTAAATTGTCCATAAATTAACCTTTCAGTTTATCTGCTTTTGCAATAGCTTCGTCGATATTACCCACCATATAGAAAGCATTTTCTGGCAAGTGATCGTATTTACCTTCCAAAATTCCCTTAAAGCCGGCAATAGTTTCCTCAAGAGAAATATATTTTCCAGGGCTACCTGTAAATACTTCTGCAACGAAGAATGGTTGTGATAAGAATTTCTCTATTTTTCTTGCTCTTTCAACGATCAATTTATCTTCTTCACTTAATTCATCCATACCTAAAATTGCAATGATATCTTGCAAATCTTTATATTTTTGAAGTACAGATTGAACACCGCGTGCAACTTTATAGTGCTCTTCACCGATGATATTTGGATCAAGCATTCTTGAAGTTGAATCAAGTGGATCAACTGCAGGATAAATACCCTTTTCAGCAATAGATCTATTTAAAACCGTTGTTGCATCTAAGTGAGCAAAAACAGTTGCAGGAGCTGGGTCTGTTAAGTCATCTGCTGGAACATAAACCGCTTGAACTGAAGTAATTGAACCTTTTTTAGTCGAAGTAATTCTTTCTTGGAATTTACCCATTTCACTTGCCAAAGTCGGTTGATAACCCACAGCTGAAGGAATTCTTCCTAAAAGCGCAGACATTTCAGAGCCTGATTGTGAAAATCTAAAGATATTATCGATAAACATCAAAACATCAAGACCCATTTCATCTCTAAAATACTCAGCCATAGTAAGACCTGTTAAAGCAATACGGTTTCTTGCCCCTGGTGGTTCATTCATTTGTCCATAACATAAGGCAACTTTATCCAAAACATTACTTTCTTTCATCTCATTATAAAGATCATTCCCCTCACGAGTTCTCTCACCAACACCCGCAAATACCGAATAACCGCTATGTTTAAACGCAACATTGTGAATAAGCTCCATAATAATAACCGTTTTACCAACGCCAGCACCACCAAAAAGTCCTACTTTACCACCTTTTGCATAAGGAGCAAGCAAATCCACAACCTTAATACCTGTTTCAAAAATTTCACTTTTTGTACTTTGATCTTCAAATGCAGGTGGATCTCTATGAATTGCCCATTTTTTATCAAAAGCAACCTCTTCGCCCTCGTCGATCAAATCTCCTGTAACATTAAAAATTCTTCCTAAAACTTTTTCACCCACAGGAACACTAATAGGAGTGCCCAAAGCTTCTGCTTTAAGTCCTCTTACTAAGCCATCTGTCATATCCATAGCAATAGTTCTAACTCTATTATCGCCCAAGTGTGCTGCTACTTCTAAAACAAGTTTTTGTTTTTTGCCTTCACTTTCAAAATTTACAACAATGGCTTCATTAATTTGAGGCAAATAGTCGTTAAAATCTACATCAACAACTGGACCTAATACTTGTGAAATAAATCCTTGCATTATTTATACTCTCCTTAAAAATTTACTATTTCATTGACTCAACACCACTGATAATTTCGATAAGTTCAGTAGTGATAGATTCTTGTCTTGCTTTATTGTAAGCTAAATTAAGCTGTTTAACTCTAGCTTTTGCGTTATTGGTGGCATTGTCCATAGCCTGCATTCTTGCACTATGTTCTGCAGCCAAGGAATCAATTAATGCATAATACATATTGTATTCAAAATATGTTTTCATCAAATCTCCCAAAAGATCTGTATCTTCAGGTTCAAGTTCTAAAAGTGAATTTGAGTTTCCTTCGATTTGTTTTGGCTCTACTGGGATTAGATGAGAAATTTTTAACTCTTGCGTGATCATATTTTTATATCCATTATGCACTAAAACAACTTCATCTGTTATTCCATTTAAATAATCATCTACAGCAGCTTGAATAACAGAGCAAGCTTTATCATAATCAGGACTTGAGCTTAAGCCAAGATATTTTTCCAAAAGCTCTATTTTTTGAAAATTAAAATACTCAATTCCTGTTTTTCCAATAGCTCTTAAACGAACATTGATATTTTTTTCTTCATATTCCTTTAAAAGTTCGCTTACAGCCTTTAAGGTCTTGATATTAAAACCACCACAAAGCCCTTTATCTGCTGTTATGAAGATTAGATCTACATTTTTGATTTGATTTTTCTTATGAAATAAAACAAATCTTGAATCCTCTTCATTATGAACAATCTTATTGACTTGAAATGAAATTTCACTTAAAATCTCATCAATTTTTTGCGCATAAACCCTAGATCTTTTTGCTGCTTCTTCTGCCTTTTTTAATTTGGCAGTAGAAACAAGCTTCATTGCATTGGTTGTTTTTTGCGTATTGTGGACGCTTTTTATTTTTCTTTTAATTTCTTTTAAATTAGACATAAAAGAACCTTATAAATGATTTGCTTTAAACTCGTTTATTGCTTTAGCTAATTTCTCTTCTAGCTCTGCATCTAAAGCTTTTTTCGAACGAATTTGTTCAAAAAGATCTGGATATTTTGCTTCTATAAATGGATAAATTCCATCTTCAAATTCTCTGATTTTTGAAACAGCAACATCATCCAAATAACCCTTTGTTCCTGCAAAAATTAAAACTACTTGTTTTTCAACACTAAGTGGAGAATAAGGAGGTTGTTTTAACAATTCAACCATTCTTTGTCCGCGCTCTAGTTGTTTTCTACTTGCTTCATCTAAATCACTTGCAAATTGAGCAAAAGCTTGAAGTTCTCTATATTGTGCAAGATCAAGTCTTAAAGTTCCTGAAACTTGTTTAGTTGCTTTAATTTGAGCCGCACCACCCACACGAGAAACAGATAGACCCACATTGATAGCTGGACGAATTCCTGAGTTAAATAAATCAGTTTCTAAGAAAATTTGTCCATCGGTAATCGAAATAACATTAGTTGGAATATAAGCTGAAACATCTCCTGCTTGAGTTTCGATAATTGGCAAAGCTGTTAAAGAACCTGCACCTAACTCATCATTTAATTTACTAGCTCTTTCTAAAAGTCTTGAGTGAAGATAGAAAACATCACCAGGATAAGCCTCGCGACCTGGAGGACGGCGTAAAATCAAAGACATTTCACGATAAGCCACAGCATGCTTACTCAAATCATCATAAACAATTAAAGCGTGTTTTGCATTATCTCTAAAAAACTCACCCATAGTTACACCTGTGTAAGGTGCTAGGTATTGAAGTGCTGCTGGATCTGAAGCACCCGCATTTACAACTATAGTATAATCCATAGCTCCATGCTCTTCAAGTCTTTTTACAACTTGAGCCACTGTACTTTGTTTTTGTCCTATAGCTACATAAATACAAACTACCCCTTGTCCTTTTTGAGAAATGATAGTATCTACAGCTACAGTGGTTTTACCTGTTTGTCTATCACCTATGATAAGCTCTCTTTGACCGCGACCAATCGGCACAAGTGCATCTATAGCTTTAATCCCTGTATGTAAAGGTTCATGTACACTTTTTCTAGCCATAATACCTTTAGCTTTTTCTTCTACAAATCTAAATTCATTGCTATTGATAACCCCTTTGGCATCAATTGGTTCACCAAGCGCATTCACCACGCGACCAATAAGAGCTTCTCCTACTGGAACTTTAAGAAGTTTTTTAAGGCGTTTTACAGAAGTACCTTCTTTTAAGCCCTCTCCTTTTCCAAGTATAACTATACCCACGCTACTTTCTTCAAGGTTTAATGCCATACCTTTATCGCCATTGTCAAATTCTACCATTTCACCGGCCATAATATTTTTAAGACCATAAACCTTAGCTACACCATCAGCTACTGAAATAATTTTTCCTGTTTCTTCGATCTCTAAATTTAAATCAAAATTTTCGATTCTTTCTTTTATGATAGAACTGATTTCATCAGCTTTAAATTTCATTACACATTCTCCTTAAATAATTTTGAGTATATATTCGCTCATCTTGTTTTGAAGAGCTTTCATTGAAAAAGAAATTTCATAACCTAATTCTTCTAGTGAAATTTTCACACCTTCATTTAAACCTGCTTTATTTTGCAATTTAATTTTGACACCAAACTTAGCACCAAGTCTACTTTCAAGCTCTTTGATACTATCTTCGCTTAATACTTCTTTAGAATAAACGGTTCCTAAAAAAATATTTTCTTTAAAAGATTTCTGTCTTTCGAGCTCTTTAGCAATTTGAGGAATGCAAGAGAGTCTTGAATTTTCTGCTAATAATTTTAAAAAATTATTAAAACTAGGACTAGCTTTTTCTATTAAAGAAATAACAAATTCTAATTTTTTTTCTTTTTGAATTTGATTTGATTCTATGATATTTTTAAATTTAGGTAGGGCAAAAGCTGAGCTTAAAATAGACAAATTATCATAAAATTCTGAAATATCTGCTCTTAAAGTTATAGCTTTTGCGTATCTTTTGGCTATTAAATCATTCATTAAGACACCTTCTTCATCATAATATCAATGATTTCATTCTGTTTTAAAGCAATATTTGAATCTTCAAAAATCTCTTTAAGAGTTAAAGACACAACTTCTTTTTCCATTTTTCTAAATTCATAGCTTTTTTGTTCTTCAAAATGTTTTTCAAGTAAAGCGAGCTCATTTTGAGTTTCTTCTTTAATTTTTTGAGCAAGCACCTCTGCTTCTTTTTTTGCTACAACTAAAGCTGCTGCTGCATTTGCTTTAGCTTCTTCAAGCTTTTTCATTGTGTCAAGTTTTTTTGCTTTACTTTCCAAAAGCTTCTTTTGAATTTCATCTAATTTTAAAGAAATTCTTAAAATTCGATTTTTATAAAAAGCTTTAAAAGGATTTGCTACAAAATAATACAATATGGCTATAAAAATTAAGAAATTTATTGTTCTTGGAACAATATCATACTCTCCGCTACCATTAGATGCACCAAAGGCACATAAAGGCAGTAAAAAAATAAAGTAAAATAGCTTTTTCATCTTTCTCCTTATTAGTGCTGTTTAATATTATTTTGCAAAGCTTGTTTAAGGTCAGGCAAATGTGCTGACAAATGGTCTTGAAGTTCTTTTTTTTGAGATATTAATTCGGTATAGAAGTTAGCCATTTTACGCTCTAGTTCTTCCTTTTTAGCTTTTATAGCTTGTTGAGCTTCCTCTTTAGCTGCATTGATGGCATTTTGTTTGATTTTATGGATTTCTTCTCTTGTGCTCACATGAATTGCTTCAACCTCATCGTTGGCTCCTAGCATTTCTTGTGAATTTTCTTTGACTTTGTTTTCGTCATTTTTTATAGAATCATTTCTTTCATCCATAAATTTCAAAAGGGGCTTATATAGCATAGTGTTTAAAATCACTATCATAGCTAAAAAAATAGCCATAGTAGCAAGCATTATGGAAGGATGCATATCTTCAAACATAGATCTCCTTTGGGATATTATAAGTCTTTTATTGTAACAAATAAAAACTAAGACTTTGTTAAATTTTGTTAAGAATTTCAGTCAGTTTTTTAATTTTATCAATATTATCTAAACGAATAATGAGTTCTTTTTTATTATTTTTACACATAAAACCGATTTTATTTAAAATTTGTTTTAAATTTTGCATAGAATTTTCAAATTCTTCATCTTCTATATTTTCTTTATTTTTAACTTTTTGAACAAGTCTTTCTGTATCTCTTACGCTAAGTTTTTGTCCCAAAATGCTATCTACAAGCACTTTTTCATCTTCTTTATCTAAACCTACTAAAACCTTAGCATGACCTTGTGAAATCTTACCGCTTGCTATAAGCTCTTGTGTTTTAGAATCTAAATTTAAAAGCCTTAAAGTATTTGTGATTTGCGTTCTGCTTTTATGAATGAGTTCGGCTAAATTTTCTTGAGTAATATTATAAACTTCTATTAAATCCTTATAAGAATTTGCAAGTTCGATAGGATTTAAATTTTCCCTTTGGATATTTTCTATGAGTGCTAATTCTCTAAGCTTACTCTCATCACTATCCGATACAAAGGCTAGTATATTTTCCTCTCCTAAAATTTGAGTAGCTCTAAGCCTTCTTTCGCCAGCTACCAAGATAAAACTATCGTTTTTTTTAAGTACAATTATGGGTTGTATTAATCCATGCTCTTTTATAGAATTTGCAAGTTCATTTAAAGCCACTTCGTCAAAAGTTTTTCTTGGTTGAAAAGGATTTGGAGTGATTTTTGAAATTTCTATAAGACTCACTTGATTTTTATCAAGACCTAATTCTCTACTATAAACCTCTCCTACATCTCCCATTAAGGTGCTTAAGCCTCTATTTTTATTAAGACCCATTGTTTTATCCTAAAATCGAATATGCTAAATTTTGATAAGCCAAAGAACCAGGAGATTTTATATCATAAAGTATGATAGGCTTTCCAAAGCTTGGGCTTTCAGCTAATTTTACATTGCGAGGTATAACGATAAAATCATCTTCATTGCCATTAATAGTAAAAAGCTGCTTTTTAAAATTCTGCTTTAAATCCTCCACAACATCTTTAGAAAGATTATTTTGTGAGCTATACATAGTCGGCAAAAATCCTCGCACTTTTAATTTAGGATTGATAGTTTTTTTAATAATTTTAATCGTATTTAAAACCATCGCCACACCTTCAAGCGCATAAAACTCACATTGTATAGGTATGATAACACTATCGCTAGCAACAAAAGCATTGATAGTGATACTTCCAAGTGCAGGCGGAGAATCGATGATGATAAAATCATACTCATCAAGCACTTCTTGAATTTGGTTTTTAAGTATCATTTTTTTTTCGTTGTTTTCACCCTTGGCAAGTTCTTGTTCGATACCTACAAGACCTATATTTGAAGGAGCTAAATGAAGTTGAGGCAATTCTGTTTTTAAAATAATATCGGAAAGTTTTTTTCTACCTATAAAAACATGGTAAATATTGTATTCATAATTGTTACGATTAAAACCCAAACCTGTTGTAGCATTTGCTTGTGGATCCACATCAATTAAAAGAACTTTTTTTTCGGCCACTGCTAAAGATGCTGCCAAATTCACAGCTGTTGTGGTTTTACCTACTCCACCTTTTTGATTTGCTATAGTAATAATCTCACTCATCTTAAACTATACACCCTTTTATCGCCTAGTAAAATTGATCCATCCTCATATAAAAAAGCATTTTCAAGTGAAAATACCTTACCTTCATAATGGACACTAAATTGTCTTGATTTTTCAAATTCTAACATATACTTGCTAAAAATATGCTTCCATAAAAATTTTTTCTCTAGTCTTTGCAAAAACTTCTCTATCAAATCTTCAAGTGAAATTTCAACATCACACAAAGCAGCATCATGAGGAGCAAATTTTAAATTTAAACCCATACCACCTACTATAAAATCTGAAATTTTTGTGCTTATTATCCCTCCTACTTTTTTATCATCTAAGTATAAATCATTGGGCCATTTAAGCCAAATTCTAGAACCTTTTTCTTGTAAAATTTCCTTTAACAAATAAGCAAAATAAATACTCACAGAAGCCAAAGGCAAATCGCTGGGTAAATCGCTTTCTTTGATGCAAAAAGAAAGATGCAAATTTCCACTAGAGCTTTGCCATAAATTTTCTCTACTGCCTACACCTTTTGTTTGATTTAAGGCATAAAGGGCAAAATTTTCATTGATTTTACCACTTCGAATTTGTTCGCATAAAAAAAGATGGGTAGAATCAATACTTTCAACACAAGCTATCTGCACTTTTAAGCCTTTTTCCATTTAAATAAGTCCTACCATCAAGAGCCTTTTTTCCGCTTTCTTGAAGCTTTTTAATGCGTAAAATTCCTTGTTTGCAAGCAAGCAAAAAGCTTTCTTTTTCGAGTTCTAAAATTTCACCCATTTTAGCATTTTGCTTCAACTCATCTACAAGCTCAAGTTCTATAAATTTCAAACCATTTTCTAAAAAAATTCCAGGCCAAGGTGTAAAAGCTAGATATTTTTGATAAATTTCTCTTGCATTATCTAAACTCACAAGCCCATCTTCTTTTTTAATTTTTTTACAATGTGTAGCCAAGCTTTCATCTTGTTTTTTTGGAAGGAGTTTTTCGTAATTTAAAAGAGTCGAAAGGATAAGTTTTGCTGCTAAGCTTGCTAAAATTTCAAAAACTTCATTTACATTTTTATCTCTTATATCGCACTCCACACTCTCAAGCACAGCTCCTGTATCCAACCCTTCTTCCATAAGCATTGTGCAAACTCCGCTTTTTTCATCGGCATTTAAAATCGCGCTTTGAATCGGACTAGCGCCTCGGTATTTAGGCAAAAGCGAAGCGTGTAGATTGATACAAGGAGCTATATCTAAAATAGCCTTAGGTAAAATTTTTCCATAAGCAGCAACTACTATAAAATCGGGCTTTAAAGCACGAATTTGCTCTATAACACTCTCATCTTTTAAAGAATTTGGAGTAAAAATAGGAACTTGTGGAGCTTTTTGAAGCAAAAATGCTTTAGTATCGCTTGGTGTTAAAATCTGCTTTCTACCCACAGCTTTATCAGGCTGAGTAAAAAGCGCTAAAAGCTCAAAATTTTCATCTTCTAAAAGAGCTTTTAAAATACAAGTTGCATAGCTTGGTGTGCCCATAAAAATAATTTTTTTCATCATTTCGCTTTGTGTAAAATTCAAGGTTTTGATTATAGCAAATTTGAATTTAAAGCTAACTCAATCCAGTCTAAAATGGAGCATCTTTATAAAAATTTGTAAGGTTTGGAAATTGCCGAATTTTTTAAGGGAATTTAGGCCTTAAGATCTGTTTTAAAGAAATTTTGTGTAAATTCTTTTTGCAAATCTTGTTTTTGATGATCTTGGTAATTGTGTGTGATTCTTTGCTGATTCTTAAGTTTTAAAAGTTTTTCTTTTGTAATATTGGGATTGTTTTGTATCAAAGCTCTAAATTCAGGAAATTCATTAAGCAATTGCTCTTTTTCATTTTCTAAATCATTGCCTGGTAAAATTCTTGGTTCTTCAATCACTATATTTAAAAAACCAGAAGCAGAAGTTCCACTCGTCGCTCTAAAAGGATTATCATAATAAGCCTTAACCTCATTTAATGTTTTGCCTGCATACGAATGCCAAATTTCGCTTGTAGGATCAACAACTAAATGAATTTTTTTGGCTTTATCGCTATCATCTAAAATATCATTTAAAGCATCTATAGCCCAATTCGTATAGCCTTGCATATCTGTACCGCCTTTAGCAGAATACTCAAGCCTCGTAATAATCCCATCAAAATTTCTATCACTTTTTATACTTTCATCCATAAGTGCTTCTATACTTAAGCTTTTATCGCTAATTGTATTTTCAACATAGCCTGTTGTACTTTGAGCCATTCTTAAAACAACTGCCCCAAAATTCTTACTTAAATCTTGATTTTTTGCAACATCTTCTACTGAATTTTTTAAAGATAAATACTCGTTATTTTCTATTCTGCCGTTTTTATCCCTATCGGCATTTAAAAAATTTCTATTTATCATAATATCTTTATACCAGCCTTCTACAAAAGCGGCTGCTTTTCCGCTTAAGCCTATATTTCCATTAGAAAGTTTTAAAAAATCATTTGCGCTAAAATGATTTGTCAAAAGCTCGATGCTTTCATTGCTTAAATTCAAAGAAATTTCTTTATCATCACTAAAAAAATACACGGAATTTTTTGTATTATTATCGGTATTAAAATCCGCGACATTTCTTTTTATATTTTCACTTTTAGAAGCTGAAAATACAGCTTCATTTTTAGTAGAATAAAAAGTATCTACAGCATTTACTAAAATAGACATTAATAATACTCCACACAAACAAGCTCGCCATTTACTCTAACATTAAGTAAAGCCCAACAAGCATACTCATCATTAGGCACTAAATTAGGATTGCAACTACCTGGATTAATTAAATTTTGCAAAGAGCAAGCATAAGGATCGTATGCAAAAGCACTGAGCGCAAAAGCAACAACTAAAAGAAAAATTCTTGCTAATTTTTTCATTATTTCTCCTTAGTATTATGAATTATGCACATAATTTATTTTACTCTTCAAAACTTAAGGAAAAATAAAAATTTATAATCACTCAAATAAAGTTCCGCCTATTTGTTTATTTTCTAGCAAAAATGCCTTTGCAACACTTAAATCAAAACCACTTGCTAAAAACATTTTTTTATCATTTTCCAATAAAAATTTAGCTGCTTTTAGCTTAGTAACTATACCGCCTGTTCCGTGTTCGCTTCCTGTTTTAACACTTACATTAAGCCATTCTTCTTTGATAAATTCAACTTTTTCCAAACGCTTTGCATCACTAAATTCACTAGGATTTTTGTCATAAAAACCATCAATATCACTCAAAATCACAAGCAAATCAGCTTCAAAAAAATGCGTCGCATAAGCACTTAAGCTATCGTTATCCCCAAAAACAATCTCTTCAATAGCCGTGGCATCATTTTCATTGATAATAGGCAAAATTCCTAAATCAATCATCGCATCAATAGCATTTTTAGCATGCTTAGTCGCCTTTCTTGAATCAAAATCTTTTCCTGTAAGCAAAATTTGCCCACCCATTTTGCCAAATTTGGCTAAAAATTCATTATAAACACTGATTAAAAAAGGTTGCCCTATCGCAGCTAAAACTTGTTTATTAATTAAATTTTTTCTATCTATATGAAGCTTGGTACATCCAGCTGAAATAGCAGCTGAAGTAACTAAAATAACTTCATATTTTTGCATTAATTTGGCCAAAAAAGCCACCAAATTCTCAAAGCGCTTTAAATTTAAAAGATTCTCATCGCTGATCACATGAGAGCCTACTTTTACGACTATTCTTTGCATACTTTTCTCTTTAATTTTATATGGTATTGAAATTTTTAAATCAAAAATTCATTTTATAAACTTAAAAAATTTTATCAAATTTTTTAATAAAAATGATTAATTTTCCAAAAATTGAAATAAAATTTAAAATAAAATGAAATTTTTTATTTTGTAAAGAAAAAGACGATTGCACTAATTTAAGGGAGATATAATTTTAAATTGTGGTGCGGATGAAAGGACTTGAACCTTCACGCATTGCTGCACCAGATCCTAAGTCTGGCGTGTCTGCCAATTTCACCACATCCGCTAGTATGGTACGCTCAAGAGGATTCGAACCTCTGACCTACGGCTTAGAAGGCCGTTGCTCTATCCAGCTGAGCTATGAACGCATATAAAAATTTGGTGGTGCGCCCGATAGGAATTGAACCCATAACCTACAGATCCGAAGTCTGTTGCTCTATCCAGTTGAGCTACGAACGCTTAGTGGGGTGAGTGATGGGAATTGAACCCACGACCCTCAGGACCACAATCTGATGCTCTAACCGACTGAGCTACACTCACCATTTTGTATAAATTTATAAAAAATGGTCGGGGTGAAAGGATTCGAACCTTCGGCCCCTTGGTCCCAAACCAAGTGCGCTAACCAGACTGCGCTACACCCCGAAAAAAGTAGGTATTATATCAGAAAAAGAAAACAAAGTCAAGAATTTTAATCTCTTATATGTAAAAAAACTGGAAAACGCGGTAAAGAATTTTTAGTCAGTCCATTGAATTTATAAGTGACAATAGAGCCTATTTTAGGTGGATTTTCTCTATCTTTATCTTTTAAACCACTACCTATTCTAATTACCCTATCATTTGGCATTTGACAAAGCAAGGCACCAATTTTACCTTGGAATTTGCCCTTGCCTTCGGTATAACCTATGACTTTACATTCAGCATCTTCATAGGGTTTTAACTTAAAAGCATTTTTACTTCTACCTTTTTCATAAGGAGCAAGATCCTTGCGTATGACTACACCTTCACCCTTATTCAAGATAATATCTTTATAAAATTCTTTCAAATGCTCTTGATCTTTTATAGGAATTTGCTTTATGATTTTTATATAAGGATTGGGATTTTGTTGCAAATACTGCTCTAAAACCTTAAGACGGTTGCTTAAAGTGCAAGAAGTAAGTTTAAATTCTTCACAAGCATTGGGCACATCAAAAACATTATATGTGACACTTCTCCAAAGACTTGAGTCTAAGTTATCGCTACGAATTAAAGCTGACACCTCATCAAATTTATCCCTAGCTATCCAAAGCTCTCCATCAAGTTTAAAGCTAGGAAAATTATAAGTGAAATAAGAAGGAGTATGGATTGGATTATCTTGACGAGTTTTAAATTTTCCTGCTTCCCAAATTCCTCTGATTCCATCAAGCTTTTCACTCATCAAATAACCATTAAAATTCTTATTTTGAATTTCTTGTTCGCTTATCTTGCTTAAAAGCAAAATATCACTAGCAAAAGCAAAGCAGGCACACCAAAGAAAAATAAAAATTCTCATCACAATAGATTGATCATATATCCTGTGGCATCTTTTTGGATATTGTAATTATAATTTCCATCCAAATATATCACAAGCCTATAATATCCCTTATGAGAGCCAAAATCTATGCGCTTAAAAAGAGAATTGCTAATGCGTATATTTTTAGTAGGATTTACTAGATCTGATTTAAAATCTACCACAATTTTACTAGGATTACCTATGGAAAAATCGCTAATAAGCTCATCATTGGTATTGAGTTTAATTTTATTTTTATACACCGCATAGGATATAAAATCATAGATTTTATCAACCTGTAATGGTATTTCTATACTTGCTGTATTGTTGGATTCTTTTTTGGAATCATTACGCTCAGGTATGGTTACTGAAACATCAAAAACCTTTGAAGGATCTGGACTTTTAGAACGCACAAGGGTATAAGTATCATGCCAATCTATGCTTTTGTTAATGTCAATATTTAAGACCTCTTCGCTTCCATCAAGATTGATATAATTAAAACTTACGCTTTTTAAAACTCTTGCATTAGAATTAAATTTAATATCCTCTTTTTGAAAATCAGGCGGCACAATCATACTCATGTTTTGCTCTGATTTGAAAGGATTTTCCTCAGCATTTAATAAAGAAATAAAAATTAAAAATATTCCTAAAATTTTAGTTTTCATTGGGGTATAATCCTTGTAATTCAAAATAATCTTTTTGTGCTTTGGCATTTTGCTCTTTGAGAAAAGATATTTTTTTATTTAATTCTTCTTTGGTTGCTTCAAGCGAAAGAAGGGTATCTAAAGAATACTGCCCAAAAAGCATATTTCCAAAATAAATAGCTCCTACAATGACGAGAAAAGCCCAAAAAACCATCTTTATAAGATGGGCATAAAAGCTCTTTTTCTTGGTGCTTTCGTCATATTCTTTGAGTAAATCACTCAGAGTTTTTCTCCTAAAAATTCGTCACTTTCAAGCTCGATTTCAAGCAAGCGGTTATATTTTGCAGTTCTTTCACCTCTTGCTAAAGCTCCTGTTTTGATTTGCCCTGTGTTTAAAGCTACAGCAAAATCTGCTATAAAAGCATCTTCACTCTCACCGCTTCTGTGACTCATCACACATTTATAATTGTTTCTTTGTGCTAAACGAACAGTTCTCATAGTTTGAGTAATAGTTCCAATTTGATTTGGCTTGATAAGCACAGCATTTGCCATTTTTTTAATGATACCTTCTCTTAAGATATCTTCATTTGTTACAAATAAATCATCGCCTACAAGCTGAATTTTATTGCCTAATTTTTCAGTAAGTTTGATCCAGCCCTCAAAATCATTTTCAGCCAAACCATCTTCAATGCTGCAAATTGGATATTTTGCACAAAGCTCTACATAGCGTTCAATCAAATCTTCACTTGAAAAAGCTTTGCCCTCCATGTGGTATTTGCCTTCTTTAAAAAATTCAGTGCTTGCTACATCAAGAGCGATTTTAACACGATTTTCATAACCTGCTTTTTTAATACAAGTCATTAAAAGATCAATAGGCTCTGTATTGTTAGCTAAATTTGGAGCAAAACCTCCTTCATCACCTAAAGCTGTAGAATGTCCTAAATTTACAAGCTCTTTTTTCAAGATCGCATAAATTTCACAAACTGAACGCAAAGCTTCTTTAAAGCTTGTGAAACCAAAAGGCATGATCATAAATTCTTGAAAGTCTATATTATTGCTTGCATGAGCACCACCATTGATAATATTACACATTGGTACAGGCAAAATACTTGCATTTGCACCCCCTAAATAACGATATAAAGGCACTCCTAAAGCATTTGCTGCTGCACGCGCTGTTGCCATAGATACTCCCAAAGTCGCATTTGCACCTAATTTTGAGTAATTGTTTGTACCATCAAGCTCGCGTAAAGTATCATCAAGCTGAGCTTGATTTAAAGCATCTAGTCCTAAAATTTCATCAGCTATAGTTTCATTTACATTAGAAACTGCTTTTAAAACACCTTTTCCACCAAATCTTTCATCGTTATCACGAAGTTCTAAAGCCTCCTTAGAACCTGTACTTGCACCACTTGGAACAATAGCTGCACCCATGCTTCCATCACTAAGTACAACTTCTGCTTTTACGGTTGGATTTCCTCTACTATCAAGCACTTCATATGCTCTAACATCTTCAATTACTAACATTATTCTTCTCCTTCTTCATCTTCACTACCGCTAATCATACCCTCTATACCCATAGAATTTTGAATTTCTTTGGTAATTTCATCGGCTATTTCTGGATTTTCTTTTAAGAAAGCTTTTGAATTTTCTCTACCTTGACCCAGTTTTTTATCTTTGTAAGAAAACCAAGCACCGCTTTTATCTACTATATCAAGTTTTACACCATAATCGATCAATTCACCCTCACGGCTTAAACCTTCTCCAAACATTACATCAAATTCAGCTTGTCTAAATGGAGGTGCTACTTTATTTTTTACTACTTTAACTTTAACACGGTTACCAATAGGCTCTTCATTTTGTTTCAAAGTCGCCACTTTTCTAACATCTAAACGCACTGAAGCGTAGAATTTAAGCGCATTTCCTCCTGTTGTTGTTTCAGGAGTTCCATAACCCATAGCACCAATTTTCATACGAATTTGGTTGATAAAAATCACGGTTGTATTCATTTTATGGACAATTCCTGTAAGCTTTCTTAATGCTTGAGACATAAGCCTTGCTTGAAGCCCTACATGCTGATCTCCCATATCGCCTTCGATTTCAGCTTTTGGAGTAAGTGCTGCAACGCTATCTACAACTATCAAATCTATAGCCCCACTTCGTGCTATGGTTTCAACGATCTCTAAAGCTTGTTCACCAAAATCAGGTTGAGAAATATAAAGATTATCCGTATCTACGCCCAAATTTTTAGCATATTTTACATCCAAAGCATGCTCAGCATCGATAAAGGCACAAACCCCACCCGCTTTTTGACACTCTGCTATAATATGTAAAGTTAGCGTTGTTTTACCCGAGCTTTCAGGTCCATAAATTTCAATAATTCTTCCTTTTGGAATTCCGCCTATACCAAGCGCAAGATCAAGTCCTACAGAACCCGTTCCTATGCTATCAATCTGCTCTACTTCCTTATCTCCAAGCCTTAAAATAGTGCCCTTGCCAAAAGCTTTATCGAGCGATTTTAAGGCAGCATCAAGCGATTTTTTCTTATTATCGTCCATTATTTTCCTTAAAAATTGCAAATTTTTAGCTAGAATTTTAACAAAATAAAATTAAATAATAGTTTATTTTGATAGAATAAAAATTATTTCATTAAAAATTAGGAAAGTTATGAAAAAAACAATTACAATCGCACATTCACCCGATGCTGATGATATTTTTATGTATATGGCAATTAAACTAGGATGGATAGGGAATGATTTTGACTATAAAAATACAGCTTTAGATATACAAACTTTAAATGATTTAGCTTTAAAAAATGAATTTGATGCTACGGCAATCTCGTTTGGACTTTATCCTTTGATTGCTCAAGAATACGCTCTTTTACGCACTGCAGTAAGTTTTGGTGAGGGTTATGGACCAAAACTTATCAAAAAACAAAATACACATTTAAAAAGAAATTTTAAAGTTGCATTAAGTGGTGCAAATACTACTAATGCTCTAATTTTTCGTATGAAATATCCAGAAGCTAGAATCATTTATAAAAATTTCTTAGAGATTGAAAATGCGGTTTTAAGTGGCGAAGTAGATGCAGGGGTTTTAATCCATGAAAGCATTTTAGAATTTGACAGTAGTCTTTGTGTAGAAGCTGAAATTTGGGATATATGGCTAGAACTTGCACAAGAAAATTTACCCCTACCTTTGGGCGGAATGGCTTTGCGTCGTTCTTTGCCACTTAGTGATGCTATCAAGATAGAAAGAGATCTTACAAATGCTGTAAAAATAGCAGACTCTAATCGCCGCATTTTAGCCCCTATGCTGATGGAAAGAAATTTAATCCGCGTTGATGAGAAAAAGCTTGATACTTATTTGAATTTATATGCCAATAAAAACTCCATCTGTATGAACGAAATGCAATTTAAAGCAGTAGATGTGCTTTTTAAACTGGGATATGATTATAAATTTTATGATAAAATCATACATGCTAAGGATTATCTTATCCCGAGCGAGTATGAAGAATTTAGAAATTCTTAAAAAGGATTAAAATGGATGAAAGCACCTTGGTTGCTCTTGGAGTGCAAACCTTTAAAATCACACTTTTGCTTTCTTTGCCCATGCTTTTAGCAGGGCTTATCGCGGGGCTTATTATCAGTATTTTTCAGGCTACAACACAGATTAATGAAATGACGCTTTCTTTTGTACCTAAAATTATCTTGGTGGTAATAGTCATCATCTTTTTAATGCCTTGGATGACTACGACAATGATTGATTTTACTGAAAATATTTTAAATCAAATTCCAACTTTTATCAAATGATTATCGATTTTAAAAAATATTCATCTGTAAAGATTGGAGGCGAATTTGAGGTTGAAGTTTTGGATCAAATTCGTGAATTTGATGGCTTTTTAATAGGCGGTGCAAACAATCTCCTTGTAAGCCCTAAACCTAAAAATATAGGAATTTTAAGCGATAATTTTAATTTTATTGAAATTTTAGAGCAAAACAAAGACTTTTTACATCTTCGCATAGGTTGTAAGACAAAAGCAAGTCAAATATATCGTTTTTCCAAAGAAAATAATCTTTATGGTTTTGAATACCTTAGCAAAATTCCTGGTACACTTGGCGGACTTTTAAAAATGAATGCAGGACTTAAAGATGAGTGCATCAGTCAGAATTTAGTCAAAATTGCCACTTCAAAAGGTGAAATTTTACGCGAAAATATTGATTTTAGCTACCGCTTTTGTCCTTTAAATATGCCTTTTTTTTGGGCTGAATTTAAACTCGGTTTTGGTTTTGATAAGATAAAAGATGAGAATTTAAAAAATGCAAGAAACAATCAACCTAGCGGAGCAAGCTTTGGCTCTATCTTTAAAAATCCAAAAGGAGATTTTGCGGGAAGACTCATTGAAGCTGTAGGACTTAAGGGCTTTAGTAAAGGAGGTGCGATGTTAAGCGATAAGCATGCGAATTTTTTAATCAACAAAAAAAATGCGAGTTTTGAAGATGCTATTTTTCTTATCGAGCTTGCCAAAAAAAAGGTTTTTGAAGAATTTGGTATAAATTTAGAAGAAGAAGTGATTATCGTTTAAAAACTCAATTTATACTTCTTTTTTAATTATGTATGATTTTAGAAAAAATAGCATTTTTTAATCAAATTCACGCTACAATCAAACAATTTTTTCTTACGATAAAAGGATAATTCATGCAAATAAATATCAACCTAGAAGAAATGACTAAATGGCAAATCACTTACGAGCTTAAAAGAATTTTGTCAAGTCTTGATCCTATAACCGCGCATGAAATCGCAAAAGAATTAAGACAAGAATTTTTAAGCATAGAAGAACTACAAGATCGCATTAGGCAAATCAACGATTAAGCTTTTTTATTGCACTGTTAAATTTAATTTTCCTAACTCTTTGTTTATAACTTCAGCAAGCATATTTGGCATTTGATTTACAAGTTCTTGATAATTTATCCTAGGATCTTGTGCATGAAGTGCAAAATTTAATTTTACATTTTTTGATATGAGTATTTTGCCATTGCTTGTAGAAACAACTTTGAAGTTAATATTAGCTACTGCATTTTTGGTTATTGCGACAAAATAATTTGTGATATTTACATAAAAATCATCTAAATTTATCACCACAAGATAGTCTGTAAATTTGGCATAAATTTGACTTTTATCCTTTTCTTTTTTTAAAAAAGGAGATACATTAAGTAATTTAGAGTCTTTAGGGCTAAAGCGGGCTAAGGTTCTTGAATCTTGATAAACACCATTTGCGGCTGAATTTACAAAATTTAATTTTAAATTATCTACTAAATTCTTAGAAAAAAGAGTAGAAAACTCTTTAGCATTTATACTAAAACCATCTAAAGTATAGCCAAAATTTTGTCTAAAACTCATAACTATAGCAAAATCAACATCATTATCTTTACGAATACTTTCTTTTTTACCCACCAAGCTAGAGCTATCAAAAATTCCTTTTTGCTGATCTAAATTTTGTTTTGCAACATTTTGTTGAAGATCTATGATTTCAAAACTTTCTTGCTGTTCTAGTTTGATAATTTTTTTTTGCGAAAAATTATTTGCAAAAAGACTAGAATTTAATAAAATACCTATAAGCAAAATACAAAAAATTTTCATTTTTATCCTTTAATAATTTTAAAATTATATGCTGTTTTTATGTATATATATTTAAAAAACTTTTTTGAGAAACGCAAATAAAAGGTTCGCACTTATAATTTAAGGGAGAATACAAAATCATTTCCTTAGAAAAAGTTCCCATAAAACCACCATTTTGATTAACTAAAAAATCTCCAGCTGAAATATCCCAACTATTTAACTTTTCAAAACGCTTATAAATCCCCGCTTTACCTTCTAAAATAGCGCAAAATTTAAGCCCTGATCCTATGTTTATGGGTTCTAAGTGATATTTTTTGGCAAAATTTTCATCTTCTTTGCTAAGATGATTGACGCTTAAAAGAGCTTTGGATTGATTGTTTATAAAATCTTGCTCATTTGTATCTAAAATTTTATCATTTTTATAAACTCTAGTATTTTGATGAGCGTAAAAAATATCGCCTTTTGAAGGATTTTTTATAAGAGCTAAAACAGGACGAGCTTCATAAATCAAACTGATCATAATGCAAAATTCATCACTACCTTTTAAAAATCCACTTGTACCATCGAGCGGATCAATAAGCCAGTAACTTTGCAAATTTTTACTTTCTTCTTGATTTAACAATCCTTCTTCAGATAAAATTTTAATATCCGTTTTTCCCAATATATCATTTAAAATTTCATTTGAAGCAAGATCGGCCGATGTTAAGGGGGTTTTATCTTGCTTTTGCCAAATTTGTAGGTTTTTTCTTTCTTTTAAAATAGCCTTAGAAGCTTCGTTACTAGCATCTATGGCGGTTTTTAGTAAATTATCGAGTTTAAACATTGTAAGACTTTCAAAATATTCTTTTGAAATTATATAAGAAGTTTGTGTGAAAAAGTTAATTTCACACAATCATTTAAATTTTACTTGTTTCTCCAAGATAAAGCTGTCTTGGGCGAACAATTTTTAGTGTTTCTTGTTCTTTTTGCTCTATCCATTGTGCTATCCAGCCTGGTGTACGTCCGATCACGAAAAGCGTTGCAAACATTTCATTTGGAATTCCTAGAGCTTTTAAAATTAAGCCGCTATGAAAATCTACATTTGGATAAAGATTTCTTTGTACAAAATAATCGTCTTGTAAAGCAATCTCTTCTATACGAGTTGCCACCTTAATCAAATTCGTATCAATACCCAATTCATCAATTAGTTGATCACGAAGCTTTTTAAGCACTTTGGCGCGTGGATCAAAATTTTTATAAACCCTATGTCCAAAGCCCATCAAGCGGAATGGATCGTTTTTATCTTTTGCTCTTTTAATAAATTCATCTACTCTATCAACAGTAGCTATTTCTTCAAGCATTCTAATAACACCTTCATTTGCGCCTCCGTGAGCATGTCCCCAAAGTGCTCCAATACCTGCTGAAATACATGCGTAAGGATGCGCATGAGTAGAACCTACAGCACGAACAGTAGAAGTAGAGGCATTTTGCTCATGATCAGCATGAAGCATAAATACAGTATCGAGTGCTTTTACTTCTATAGGTTTAAGTTCAACATGATCATAAGGATAAGTTCTTAACATATATAAAAAGTTCTCAGTAAATCCACGATCCAAATTTGGATAAGCCATAGGAAAACCATTTTTATAACGATAAGCAGCAGCCACTATGGTAGGAATTTTTGCCACAACTCTAGCTGCCATTTCCATGTATTCTTCTCTAACATTCATATTTAAATGATCAGGATAAAAAGCACTAAGTGATGAAACAGCACCTTGTAAAACTGCCATAGGATGAGCATTATCAGGGAAAGAATCAAAAAGACGATGCATACCCTCATGTATATAAGAGCGTTTTTTCAGCTCATATCTAAAAGCTTCGAGTCTTTCGCTACTTGGAAGTTCTTTATAAAGTAAAAGATGGACTACATCTAAAAAAAGTTTATTTTCAGCAAGCCACTCTATAGGATAACCACGGTGCATTAAAACACCCTCTTCACCATCAATATAAGTAATTTTTGATTTACAAGTAGCTGTAGAAGTTAAACCCTCATCATAAGAAAACATTCCTGTTTGTTTATAAAAACTACCCATATCCACAACACTTGGACCAGTAGTACCATCATATATAGGGAATTCATAGCTTTTACCATTTCTATTGTCAGTTACAGTAACAGAATTTGACATTTTTGCTCCTTTTTTAATCTTTACTTTTACTAATTCTAGCTAAAAAAGGCGATTTTCAACTTTTTCGTTATCAAGAATTTAAAAATTCATTAACCTTTTTGAGTAAAAAAGTAACCTGTGGTATTTAGATTACTTTTTAATATTTGAAATAAATTTAATCGCACTCATCACAACAATAGCTTCAAATAGAGCCGTTAAAATTAGTGCCGAATAAAGTTCTTCACTGATAACTTTTCCTGAGTATCCTAGCGTAGCTGTAGCAATAAGAAGAGTTAAAGGCATAGAATGACTTAGTCCAAATAAAATCATATTTTGAAAACCAATTTTTTTCCAAAAAACACTGGCACATAAAATTCTCAAACCCACCATTACAAACATAAGTAAAATTGCATCAAGTACGATTTCGTATTCCAAAATCATTTTAAGATCAAAAGTAGTTCCTATATGGATGAAAAAAATTGGGATTAAAAAGCCGTGTCCAAAACTAGAAAGTTTATGCTCTAAATCCTTTTTATGATCAAAAAAGGTTGCGATAAACGAGCCTGCGATAAAAGAACCTAAAACAATTTCAAGTTTTGTAATAATCATAGCCACAATAATCAAAATAAAAATTGCCATACAAAATCTTATATCTTTTTCATTTTTGTCTTCCCAAGGCATCAGTACGACTTTAAGTTGGGGATACCACCAAAAAAGTACGCCCAAAATTTTAAAACTAAGCAAACAAAGACCCAAAAATATATTAAGATATAAAATGCTTTGTACTACATCAATAATATTCGTTCCCTCGCGTAAAAAAGCTCCAGCTATAGTTAAAAGCACTATGGAAACAACCTCAGCTAATGTTGCTACTATCATAGCTGTATTAAGCCAGTAACACTCTTTACCAAAGTCTTTATAAAGCAAGGATAAAAGCCCCACACTCATAACCGGAATAATCAAAACAAACACGAAAGAAAGTTCAAAAATCCATACTATAGCAGATGAAAAAGAATAAAGCAAAATGATATAAAAAAAGCTTTTTTTGGCAACTTCTTTGTCCATATTAAAAAAAGCGCGTAAATTGACTTCCATACCCGCTATAAACATAAGATAATAAAAACCCACATTAGCTAAAATAGTAAAATTTTCACTCTTGCCTATGAAACCAAAATACGCTATAAGTGCCCCTAAAATAATTTCAGTAGCTGAAATCGGCAAGCGCAAAATTTTAGCTATATGTGGAGAAAATAGTAAACATAAAGCTATAACAATAAGAATTTGTAAATCGATTAAACCCTGTGAATCAATGACACTCGGATGCAAAAGTAAATCCCATCTCTTTAAGTTTTACTATATCACGACTTGGCTCTTCGCCTTTTGTAGTGAGATAATCTCCTATTACAATAGCACCCGCGCCTGCTTTAAAAATTTCATATTGTCTTTCTTGCAATACCACCTCACGACCTCCTGCTACCATAACTACAGTATCAGGTAAAGCTTCTTTAGTATCGCTTATAATTTTTAAAGCCTCATCAGCACTTAATTTTGGGACTTGCAATTTTAAATTTTCATTTGCAATGAAAAAATTAATAGGCGTTGAAAAAGGTTGCAATTCTTGCAATGATTTTCTCAAGCTTATCCTATCCTCTTCGCTTTCCCCCATACCATAAATTCCACCACAACAAAGCATAAGCCCTGCTTCTTTAGCGTTTAAATTGGTTTGAAATCTACTTTCCCAAGTATGAGTGGTGCAAATTTGTGGAAAAAATTCTTTTGAAGCTTCAAGATTGTGATTATAAGAGAAAATTCCTGCTTTTTTAAGCTCTTTTAATTGCTCCACACTTGCCATACCATTACAGGCTATAAGAAGTAAATTGGGTACTTCTTTTTGCACTGCATGTGCTGCTTTGCAAACATATTCGAGTTTTTCATCATCAAGACCAAGCCCTGCCGTAACCAAACAAAAACCCAAAGCTTCATTTTTCTTAGCTATCTTAGCCTCTAAAACAATTTGTGAAATTTCTTTTTGACGATATTTTTGTATATTTGTTTTTACATAAGCACTTTGGGTGCAGTATTTACAATCTTCAGAACAATTTCCACTTGCTATATTTGAAATAGCACAAAGCATAACTTTCATAATCAATCCTTTATTTCTTTTTTAATTTTACATTTTAAACATTCTAAGAATATACCCTTTTTTAACTCTTTTATCACCAAATTCTCTCCACACTCTTCACATTTTTCATCGCTTGGTTTATATTTGCTTATAAAATTACATTTTGGATAAGCGCTACAACCATAAAATTTACCGCGTTTTGAAAGGCGCTCCACTATCTCACCCTCTTTGCAACTTGGACAAGTAATGCCTATACCCTTTGCTTTAGCCTTGCTAGCACTTACTTCAGCTTCATTCTTGCTTTCATTTTTTAAATTTCTTGAATACTTGCATTTTGGAAAATTTAAACAAGCTACAAATTCTCCAAAACGCCCTCTTCTAATCGCAAGCTCACCACCACAATCAGGGCAATTTTCACCCAATTTAGTCACTGTTTTTTGGCTTGCAATTTTTGTTTTTCCTTCTTCAACCTTTCTCATAAAAGGATAGTAAAATTCTTTTAAAGTTTCTTGCCAATTGGCTTTATCTTCTGCGATCTCATCTAAAGTATTTTCAAGATTTGAAGTAAATTTGCTATCTACTATATCGCTAAAATTTTTTTCAAGCACTTCAGTTACGCTAAAAGCAACTTCACTAGGAATGAGTTGTTTTTTATCGATTTTTACATAATCACGGCTTGTAAGTATAGAAATAGTCGGTGCATAGGTTGAAGGACGACCTATACCTAAGCTTTCAAGTTTTTTCACAAGTCCAGCTTCAGAATATCTTGAAGGAGGTTCTGTAAAATGTGAATTCATTTCTAAATTTTGCACTTTTAAATTTTCACCGATTTTAAGATTTGGCAAAATTTTATCCTTATCCATATCGCCATAAACTTTATAATACCCATCAAAAAGAATTTTCCTACCACTTATCTTAAACACTGCTCTGTCATTTTTTGCAAAAACATTTTGAGTTTGAGAGATAGCAGGATTCATCTGACAAGCTAAAAAACGATTATAGATAAGCGTATAGAGCTTTAATTCATCTTTATCTAAAAATTTAGCTGCGATTTCTGGAGTAAAATTTAAATTAGTAGGGCGTATAGCTTCGTGAGCTTCTTGTGCGCCTTTAGCTTTTGTAGTATAAGCATTTGCTTTGCTTGGAAGATAGTCTTTGCCAAAATTTATCTGTATGAATTTTCTTGCATTTTCAACTGCCTCTTTGGCTAAATTCAAACTATCTGTTCTCATATAGGTAATAACCCCCATCACACCCTCATGGGTATTTACTCCTTCATAAAGCTTTTGGGCTATCATCATAGTTTTTTTAGGGTTAAATCCCAAACGATTGCTTGCGCTTTGTTGTAGAGTTGAAGTCATAAAAGGTGGAGGTGGAGCAATTTTTCTTTCTTTGCTTTCTATATCGCTTATAGCATAATTTTCATTTTTACACGCTTCAAAAACAAGCTTTGCACGATCTTTATTTGTAAGAGTAAGCTTTTCTATCTTTGCTTTATCAAATTCGACAAGCTCTGCATCTAAATCTTTTTGAAAAGTCATATCTATACTAAAATATTCTAAAGGAACAAAAGCACGAATTTCTTTCTCACGATCAACGATAATCTTTAAAGCTGCACTTTGAACACGACCCGCGCTTAAGCCTCTTTGAATTTTTTGTCCTAGTAAAGGACTTAATTTATACCCTACAATACGATCTAACAAACGCCTAGTTTGCTGAGCATTGACAGAATTCATATCCAGTTTTCTAGGATTTTTTAAAGCATTTTCGATAGCATTTTTAGTGATCTCATGAAAAACGATACGCGGTAAAACATTTTCATCTTTACCTATAGCTTTTGCGATATGATAAGCTATAGCCTCACCCTCTCTATCCTCATCGGTTGCTAAATAAATCTCTTTTGCTCTCTTTGCTTTTTCCTTAAGCTCTTTAACCAAAGCGCTATGATCACTTGTAATTCTATACTCGGGGATAAATTCATCGTTTTCTATTTTTATACCAAAACTTGATTTAGGCAAATCCCTTATATGTCCTTTAGAAGCTATGACCTCATATTCTTTACCTAGAAAATTGCCTATAGTTTTTGCTTTTGCAGGAGATTCGACTATAATCAAATTTTTTTTCATTTATCACTACCTTTATAAATTTCATCTTCTTGTTATCTAAAAATACTATCAATAATTAAAGATAAATAATTCCTATAAAAAATTAAAAGCTGAATTTAGCTAAAAATTTTTGAAATTCTACTTATAGTGAAAGATATTTTACCCATACAGATGAAAAATGGAAGGTATAAATTACAAATAGAAGTAACTTTAAATACAAAAGAAAATTTTTGGAGTATAATAAAACCAAAAAAGGTCCACATATGAAGAAAAAATCTTATAAATTTCACCCCAATGATACAAAATTAGATAAAAAAATGGTTGAGATCACGGAAAAATCAGGCTTTAAAATCGCGGTATTTTCAATGGCGGCAATGACTATGCTAGGAAGTGTGGTAATCTCATCAGCACTACCTGCAATCAATAGACATTTTGAAGATATTTTAATCCAATCAGGTGCTAGCGTAGAAACAAATTTTACCTTGGCACATCTTGATATTTTAGTGCGTTTAGTATTAACCCTACCTGCTATTTTCGTTGTGATTTTATCTCCTTTTGCGGGAATTTTAATGGATAAGTTGGGTAAATTAAAATTTGTTTTTCCTGCGATGGTTGTTTGGACACTTGCTGGAGTAAGTGGTTTTTTCTTAAATAATATCTATGCCATACTTACTTCAAGAGCTATTTTTGGGATGGCAACGGCTTTTATAATGACAGGTGCATCGGCTTTGCTGGGGGATTATTACAGTCGTGGTGGCTTTAACCGTAGAGAAAATGCCTTAAGTCTTCAAGGCTTTTTTTGTGCGGTAGGTGGTGCAATATTTATCTCTATAGCGGGTTTTGTTTCAAGTTATTCTTGGCGCTATCCTTTTTTGGTTTATGGGCTTGGAATTTTAATCACCCTAGTAGCGATGATTTATCTTTTTGAGCCAAGAAAATTTAAATTTTACAATCATACAAAGATAGAAGAAAAAACCAATTACTGGAAATTTTTTCCTATTTATTTTATAGGATTTTTTATCATGGTGGTTTATTATATTTCTCCTACACAACTTCCTTATTATATAGAAGAGCATCTAGGCTTAGATCCCAAATTTATAGGAATCTCAATGTCGATCTCTGCGCTTTGTTATGGTATTTTTTCTCTAAGTTATAAATATATCATGCGTTTTTTAAGCATTAAAACGATTTATGTTGCTACTTTATTTATCGTGGGTTGTTCTTTTTTAATACTCTTTTTGATTGATGATTTTATCGCTGTTTTATTTGCCTTAGCCTTGCTTGGAATGGGCGGAGGCATCATGCTTGTAAATAACACCGCTTATCTTTTTTCAATCTGTCCTGAAAATGCACGAGCTAGAGCTTATGGAATTTTAGCTAGCTGTATATTTTTAGGGCAATTTTTAAGTCCGATTATCTCTCAGCCTATAGTAAGACAATTAGGGCTTGTTGATGCTTTTTTGATATGGGCTATTTTAAATTTTGTAGTTTGTATCGTATTTCTATTTTTAAAACAAAGATAAAAATTGTTTTTATAGTAAGAGTATAAAACACAAGGAGCTATCTCCTTGTGTTAAAGATTTACAAACCTATTGCATTTAAGGTTTGGTATTTGTTCATATAAATTTGAGCTTCAATTTTTCTCATTGTGTCCAATGCAACTTGAACTACAATCAATACTGAAGTGCCTCCAAAATTAAAAGGCACACCCATAAACTTAACCAAAACCCAAGGCAAGGTTGCTACAAGTCCTAAATAAATAGAACCCGATAAAGTAAGACGAGAAGCTACTTCATTAAGATAATTTGCTGTCCCTTCGCCTGGACGAATTCCAGGGATAAAACCTCCTTGTTTTTTAAGATTTTCCGCTATATCCTTAGCATTAAATACTATAGAAGCATAAAAATACGCAAAGAAAATCACAAACAAGAAAGTCAAAACATGAAATAGATAACCATTTGGATTCAAAAAGTCATTGATAGCTTGCAAATACGGATTTGTACTTGTTTGCAAAATAGTCGTAGGAAACATTAAAATTGCACTTGCAAAAATTGGCGGAATAACTCCACTTAAATTGATTTTAATTGGAATATAATTCATAATACGCTTATTTTGATTTTGCATTACTACTTTACGCGAGTAAGAAATAGGAATTCTTCTTTCTCCAAGCTCTACATATATAATCACACCGATAGTGATTAAAATCAAAGCAAGGATAACAAAAGCGGTTAAGAAATTCATTTCGCCTGAATTAATCTGTCCTACTGTACCCGAAATAGCTCTTGGAATTCCTGAAACAATACCTGCAAAAATAATCAAAGAAATACCATTTCCTATACCTCTTTGTGTGATTTGTTCCCCTATCCACATCAAAAGCATAGTTCCTGCAAGCATAGAAATTGCACAAAGCGCAATAAACATATTTAAATTTTCTATCATTATAGCGCCTGCTCCACCTCTTCCGTGTAAGCTTTGAAGCCCTATAGCCACACCGATACTTTGAACTAAAGTGATTACTATAGTTGCATAACGGATAATTTGCATATATTTTTGCATACCATCGCGTTCTTTTTTCATTTTACCGATATTTGGGAAAGTAGCTGCTAAAAGCTCCATGATAATCGAAGCAGTAATATAAGGCATAATACCTAAAGAGATGATAGAAAAGCGTTCTGCCGCCCCACCACTAAAAACATTAAATAAACCCAAAGCATTGTTTTGATTATCGTTAAAAAATTCTGCAATCACATCAGCATTGACGCCAGGAACTGGCACATAAGCCAGAACCCTATAAGCAAACAAGAAAGCTAAGGTGATTAAAATCTTATTCGTCAATGCCCTATTCATTATTTTGATCCGGTGACGCTGATATTCTCGTCTTTAATTTTTGATGCTAAGTCTTTTGCGCTTGCACCAATTAATTTAATTTTAGTAACAGACTTTGAAATTTTATGAACGCTTTTGATGCTTTCAATTGTAATTTCATTAAGTTCTTTTACGGCTGTGATTTTTTCAACATTAATCACATAAGGTTTTGCAATTTTAGAAGTAAAACCAACTTTTGGTAATCTTCTTTGAAGAGGTTGCTGACCTCCTTCAAAACCTCTTTTTTCATTATAACCCTTTCTAGCGGTTTGACCTTTGCCCCCTTTAGTGGCGGTTTTACCCATTCCACTTCCTTGGCCACGGCCTATTCTTTTGGTTTTATGCGTTGATCCCGCTGCTTTTGTCAAATTCATCTTCTTATCCTTTTAGCATTGTTAAAGCTTTGATTGTAGCACGAACCACGTTAGCTGAGTTATTTGAACCTAAAGACTTAGTTAAGATATCTTTAATACCCGCAAGCTCTACGATAGGACGAGTAGAACCACCCGCGATAACTCCTGTACCTTCGCTAGCTGGTTTAAGTAAAATTCTACTTGCGTTGTATTTTACTTCAACATCATGAGCAATAGTTGATCCTTTAGTTTTCACTTCAACGATATTTTTAAATGCATCATCAACTGCTTTGCGAATAGCATCAGGAACTTCTTTAGCCTTGCCATAACCAACACCTACTAAACCTTTGCGGTTTCCAACAATAACTAAAGCAGTAAATCTAAATCTTCTACCACCTTTAACAACCTTAGTAACTCTGCCGATATCGACGATTACTTCTTCAAATTCTTCTCTATTATATTTTTCCATCGATTTACCCCTTATAGCCTAATACCATTTTCTCTTAAAGATTCAGCTAATGCTGCAATTACTCCGTGATATACATAACCATTTCTATCAAACACAGCTTGTTCTATTTGTTTAGCTTTTAACACTTTAGCAAATTCAGCAGCGATTTTTTTAGCACCTTCTTTGTTTGCTTTAACGCCAAGTTTGCGTCCATCTACTGCTGCTAAAGTTACAGCTTTAACATCATCAATCGCTTGGATATAAAGAGTTCTATTTGATTTAAAAACAGAAATTCTTGGGAAGCTTTCACATCCTGAAATTTTTGCTCTAATTCTTTTTTTTCTTTTAATTCTTAAAATTAGTTTTCTTTTTAGTACATTTGCTCTCATTGCCTATCCTTACTTTTTAGATGTCTTACCAGCTTTGCGGATAATGCGTTCATCAGAATACTTAACGCCTTTTCCTTTATATGGCTCAGGTGGTCTAAATTCACGAATTTGAGCAGCAACTTGTCCTACTACTTGCTTATCACTTCCTTTAATGATAACATTGTTTTTATCTACAGTGATTTCAATTCCTTCTGGAATATCATAGTTGATAGGATGTGAAAAACCGAGGCTTAATTCTAAAACTTTACCTTTTAAAGCAGCTTTATAACCCACTCCGTTGATTTCAAGAGTTTTTGAAAAACCTTGAGTTAAGCCTACAACGATATTGTAAGCTAAAGCTCTATAAGTTCCCCAATATGCTCTACTTTGTCTGTCTTCACCTTTAGGAGAAAAAAGAATGTTATTATCTTTAATCTCAACATTTACATTCGCTTTTGTATCAAGCTCTTTTGCTAAATTTCCTTTTTTAAATTTAAGCAAATTTCCTTCTAATTTAACCTCTACTCCACTAGGGATAGCGATTGGTTGTTTACCTATACGAGACATATTTTTCCTTTTTATTTGTCTAGGATATTTCTACTTTTTTAAAAGAATGGATACCCAATGCCATAAAAAGCAGATTTTTACCAAATGGTACATAAAATTTCGCCGCCAACACCCGCTTTATAAGCTTCATCGTTTGCTAAAACGCCACGACTTGTGCTAACTACGATAGTACCATAACCGTTTTTAAATCTTTTAATTTCTTCTTTACCCTTATAAACACGACGACCTGGTTTAGAAACTCTTTTAAGTTCATTGATAACGCTTTTACCTTTTTCGTCATATTTTAAAACTACATTGATAAATTTCTTTTTATCTTCTTCGATAACATTGAAACTTTCAATATATCCTTTAGCTTGAAAAATTCCAACTAAAGCTTCAACAACTTTAGAATGCAAAAGCTTGGTTGTTTCAAGCTTTCTCATTCCGGCATTGCGAATTCTTGTTAGTGAATCTGAAATTATATCATTTATCATTTTATTTCCTTACCAGCTTGCTTTTTTAAGACCTGGAATCAAGCCTTCATTGCCCATTTTTCTTAGGCAAACTCTACAAATTCCAAAATCTCTATAAACCGAATGCGGACGCCCACAAATTTGGCATCTTGTATAGCCTCTTACTTTAAATTTAGGTTTGCGTGCCGCTTTTGCAATCATTGATTTTTTAGCCATCTTACTTTCCTTTTGTAAATGGCACACCGATAAGTTCTAATAACTTTTGTGCCTCTTTATCGTTTTGTGCTGTTGTAACTATAGAAATGTTCATACCATGAGTTCTTAAAATTTTATCATACTCAACTTCTGGGAACATCAACTGCTCATCAAGTCCGAAATTGTAGTTTCCTCTTCCATCAAAACCATCTCTACTTAAACCTCTAAAGTCTTTCACTCTTGGTAAAGCAATAGAAATTAATTTATCAAGAAAAGCAAACATATTTTCTTTTCTTAAAGTTACCATTACACCTACAGGAAAACCTTCACGCACTTTAAATCCTGCAACTGATTTTTTAGCTTTGGTGATCACAGCTTTTTGTCCTGCTATCAAAGAAATAGTATCTGCAACATTTTGCAATACTTTTTGATCTTTAGCAAGCTCACCCGCACCTACGCTAATAACGATTTTTTCTATCGCAGGGATAAGCATAGGATTTTTAATATCAAATTCTTTTACCAAAGCAGGTTTGATGCTTTGATCGTATTTTTCTTTCAATCTCATCGTCGCTTACTCCTGAACTTTTGCCACATTAGAAATATCCATTGGCATTTCTTTATTGATAAAACCACCATTTGGATTTTTTTCACTAGGTTTTATAGCTTTTTTAGCAATCTTACATCCCTCAACAACCACTTTAAGTGTTTTTGGATATACTGCTAACACTTTACCTGTCTTGCCTTTGTCATCACCTGTGATAACCTTAACGCTATCACCTTTTTTAATCTTTAATTTAACCGCCATTATAATACCTCCGGTGCTAGTGAAACAATTTTCATAAAGCCACCATATCTAACTTCTCTACCCACTGGCCCAAAGATACGAGTTCCGATAGGCTCTCTTTTGTTATCAAGAATAACCGCAGCATTTTCATCAAAACGAATTAAAGAACCATTATCTCTATGAATTTCTTTTTTAGTTCTAACAATAACTGCTTTTACTACTTGACCTTTTTTTACCTTACCATTTGGTAAAGCTTTTTTTACAGATGCAACAATTACATCGCCTACAGTAGCATATCTTCTTTTACTACCACCTAAAACTTTAATACACATTAATTCTTTTGCACCGCTATTATCAGCAACTGCAAGTCTTGTAAAACTTTGAATCATTACTCAACTCCTGTAGCTAATACAGATTTTAAGCGAAATGATTTTCTTTTAGAAAGTGGTCTGCATTCAACCGCTACAACGGTATCTCCCACTTTAACTTCATTTCTCTCATCATGAATTAGATATTTTTTAAAGCGTTTAACAATTTTTCTATATCTTGGATGAACCACTTTTCTTTCAACCAAAATACTCGCTGTTTTCTCACCTGCGATTTTCACAACAACGCCTTGTATTTCTCTTTTAAATGCCATTTTTTATCCTTATTTTAAAGCGTTAATTGCTGTATTGATTCTAGCAATGTCTTTTCTAACTTCGCTAATCTCTTTTGGATTAGTAAGTTGCATTGTTTTTAGCTTTTGTTTTAAAGTGAATAAAAGCACCTTTTTTTCTTTTAGCATTGTTGCAAGCTCAGCTGCTGTTTTGTCTTTAATCTCAGTATATTTCATTTTGGCTCTCTCTTGTAACAAACTTAGTTTTAAATGGTAGTTTATGCATAGCCAAAGTCAATGCTTCTCTAGCCATTTCTTCGCTCACACCTGCCATTTCATAAATAATACGACCTGGCTTGATATTCATTACCCATTCCTCAACTGCACCTTTACCTTTACCCATACGAGTTTCTAAAGGTTTTTTAGTTAAAGGTTTATCTGGAAAAACTCTAATCCAAGTTTTACCTTGTCTTTTAACAAAACGAGTTAATGCGATACGAGCTGCTTCAATTTGGCGTGAATTAATGCGTCCTGCTTCAGTTGCTTTTAATGCAAATTCACCAAAAGTAAATTCAGTTCCGCGATTAGCATAACCTCTGTTACGCCCTTTCATCATTTTGCGATATTTAGTTCTTTTTGGCATTAACATGATTATTTACTCCTTCTTGTGCGTCTTTGCTTTTTAGCTGGAGCACTTTCTTCTGTTTTTTCAGCTTGTAAGCCTTTTTGCAATACTTCACCTTTGAAGATCCAAACTTTAACACCTATGTTTCCATAAGTAGTTCTAGCCTCTGCAAAACCGTAATCGATTTTTGCTCTTAAAGTATGAAGTGGCACACGACCTTCAAGATACCATTCAGTTCTTGCCATTTCAGCACCGCCTAAACGACCAGAAACTGAAACTTTAATCCCCTTAGCACCTGCTTTTTGCGCACCTTGAATTACTTTTTTCATTGCTCTTCTAAAAGCGATTCTTTTTTCAAGTTGAGTTGCAACGCTTTCAGCAGCAAGTTGAGCTGAAGCACCCGCTTTTCTTTCTTCTTTGATGTTGATATTTACATCTTTGCCGATTAAATCTTGTAGTTCTTTTCTTAAATTATCAACATCACTACCTTTTTTACCAATGATAATACCTGGTCTTGCAGCTACAACAGTTACGCGAAGCTTTTTAGCAGTTCTTTCTACTAAAATTTGGCTGATTCCCGCATAATAAAGTTTTCTTTTTAAGAAAGCTCTGATTTTGTAATCTTCACCGATATTTTCCACTAAATTTGCTTTAGTTGGAAACCATCTTGATTCCCAGTTTCTATTAATTCCTAGTCTTAGACCGATTGGATTTACTTTTTGTCCCATTAGCTTTCCTTTTCTGCCGTTACTTTTTTAGTACTTGTTTTTTTAACAGGAGTTTTTTTAGCTACTGCTTTTTTTGCTTCAGTTTTAACTTCCATTTTTGCTACTTCTACTAAGATGTGTGAAGTAGGTTTTCTGATACGGCTTGCACTTCCTCTAGCACGCGGTCTAAATCTTTTTAATACAGCACCAGCATCTACACGGCAACTTTTTACCACTACTTCATTTGCTTCAAAACCGCCATTTGCTACTGCACTTGAAATTGCATTAGCTATATATTTAGCACCCTTGTTTGGCATAAATTTTAAACTAGCCATAGCTAATTCTGCATTCATCCCCTGAACTTCTCTAGCAATCAATCTTGCTTTAGTTGGAGATAATCTTATGAATTTAATTAATGCTTTACTCATATCTTATCCCTTACTTACCAATTTTCTTTTGCACAGAACCTTTATGGCCTTTAAATGTGCGTGTTGGAGCAAATTCTCCAAGTTTATAACCGATATGATTTTCAGTGATATAAACGGGAATAAAACTTTTGCCATTGTGAACATTGAAAGTTAAACCTATCATATCAGGAATGATAGTACTTCTTCTAGACCAAGTTTTAATAGGTTTATTATCATTAGCCTTTTTAGCAGCGATGACTTTTTTCATTACATGATCATCAACAAAAGGACCTTTTTTTAGTGATCTAGCCATCTTACTTTCCTTTTCTTCTTGAAATTATTAGCTTATCGCTAGCTTTTTTACGACGCGTTTTCGCACCTTTGGTTGGTTTACCCCATGGAGTTACTGGATGACGGCCTGAATTTTTCTTACCTTCACCCCCACCGTGCGGGTGATCTACTGGGTTCATTGCAGAACCACGAGTTTGTGGGCGGATACCTCTGTGGCGATTTCTACCTGCTTTACCGATAGTCACATTTGCCCATTCTTCGTTACCTACTTCACCTATGCTTGCCATACATTCAGCTAGAACTTGTCTCATTTCACCGCTTGCAAGTCTTAAGATAACATATTTTTCTTCTTTACCCATAAGTTGCGCATAAGCTCCTGCTGAGCGGATCATTTGACCGCCTTTGCCTGGCTTTAACTCAACATTATGAACAATAGTACCCACAGGAATGTTTTTAAGTTTCATTGCATTACCTGGTTTTATATCAAGTCCGCTTTCAGCAGCTGCAACGATATCACCAACACTTAGTCCGCGTGGTTGAAGAATATATCTTTTTTCACCATCTTTGTAAGAAATCAAAGCAATTCTACAATTTCTATATGGATCGTATTCGATCGCTTCTACTTTTCCTTCTATGCCAAATTTGCGGCGTTTAAAATCGATAATTCTGTAAAGTTTTTTCGCTCCTGCTTCTTTATGACGACTTGTAATTCTTCCGTAGCTATTACGTCCTGCGTGTGCTGGAAGTTTTACAAGTAAAGAGCGTACACTTGGTTTTGCTGTAATATCTTCAGAACTTAAACCTGTAATATATCTTCTACTTGGAGTATATGGTTTATAAGTTTTAATTGCCATCTTAAGCCTCCATACTTTCTAAGCTAACACCTTCTGGTAGCTTAACATAGAATTTTTTATAGTCATTTCTTTGTCCCAAACGACCTCTAAAGCGTTTTACTTTTCCATCCATTCTTAAAGAATTGATGCTTTGTGGAGTTACACCAAAATATTCTTTTAAAACTGCTTTTAAGCCTGTTTTAGTCATTTTTGGTGAAGTTTGGATAACTACGACACCTTGTTCTTGTAAATTTAAACTTTTTTCAGTATAAAGTATTGTTTTAATATCAGTAATATCTGCCATAATTATCCCTCTTTTGTAATAGATTCTAACGCTGATTTTTCAATGATTACAGCATTAAATACGGATATCAAATAAGCATTAACTTCGCTTATATCAACTACATAACAGTTTGCTAAATTTCTATAAGCTAGAAGTGTTTTTTCATCTAGTAAATCTTTAACAATCAAAGCATCTTTAACACCAAGTTTTTTAATCACTGCATTTGCATCTTTGGTTTTACCGCTTTCAATAGCTAAAGAATCTGCTGTAAAAAGTGCACCCTTAGCTGCTTTATCAGCTAAAGCTCTTTCAAGCGCTAATCTTTTTTGCTTTTTATTTACTTTTTGATAATAATTTCTTTCATTTGTTGGACCAAAAGCAACCGCACCGCCTACCCAAACATTCGTTCTAGTAGAACCCGCTCTAGCGCCACCACGACCTTTTTGTCTCCAAGGTTTTTTACCACCACCGCTTACATCACTTCTACCTTTAGTATGAGCTGTATTTGCTCTAAGGCTTGCGAGATAAGATTTTACATATAAATAAAGATTGTGTGGATTTACTTCTGCATATTTTGCAGGTAATTCAAGTTCGCCTGCTTTTTCTAATTTATCATTTAAAACAACTACTTTACTCATTTTGCAATCCTTATTTTACCCATAGCACCGTTATAACCTGGAACTGCACCCTTAACTACTAAAATTTTGTTTTCAGCATCATAAGATACAACTTCGTTTTTAACAGTTACTTTAGTATTTCCATAATGTCCTGCCATTTTCATACCTGGTTGAACGCGACCTGGCCATTCTCTATTACCGATAGATCCATGGCGTCTATGAAATCTTGAACCGTGGCTTGCTGGACCCCCTGCGAAGTTATGTCTTTTCATAACACCGCTATAACCTCTACCTTTGGTATTGAAGCTTACTTTTAAAACTTTTGCTTCATTTAATGGAGTTTCATCTAAATCTCCTGCTTCAGTGTTTGCTACTTCTAAAGTCGCAAATCTGTTAAATTCTGCAGAAAGATTATATTTTTTTTGTTGTCCTGCAACACATTTATTGTTTACTTTTCCTTTTGAGTATGCAACGATAGCTTTACCATTATCAACTTCACATACTTTTGCATTCACAACTCTTAGTAAAGTGACAGCGATACTTGGATTAGCAATTGTTCTACTCATTCCTATTTTTTCTACAATATATTCCATATTTTATCCTTATTTACCCATAGCTCTTACTTCAACGCTAACTTCTGGCGCTAAATCAAGCTTAGTTAAAGAATCAACTGTATCTGGAGTCGCTGCTACTATATCTAGCATACGCGCGTGAATTCTTATCTCAAACTGCTCACGAGAATCTTTGTTAATATGTGGAGATTTTAAAACTGTATAGCGTTTGATTTTAGTAGGCATTGGTATCGGACCTCTGATATCCGCACCTGTTCTTTTGACAGCTTCTACGATTGCTGCAACTGTTCTGTCTAGTACTCGATGGTCATAAGCTTTTAGCTTAAGCCTGATTCTTTCCATAAATTTTCCTTTTAAAAGAACTCGTTAGTTTAAAACTAACCAAAAATAGAAATGTGAGTATAGTAAATTCGGCTTTTAAATGTCAAGGAAATTTTAAAAAAATATATTTATTTTCCTTTTTAAAAGGATGATAATTATATTTTGATTGTGAAATGGAAATTAAATTTAAAAACTACTAGTTGGTATTTATATTTGAATTTCAACCCTATAATTTTTAATAATGTATTTAAATAAAATCATACATAAAAGTATAATTAATAATATATATTATTGACTTTTAAAAAATCTCTTAATTTTTCATATTCGCCATTTTCAAGATAGCGATGTTTTCCTGCTTTTAGCATTCCAAGATCTAAGGCTCCAAAAGCAACGCGTTTAAGATCCATTACTTCTAAGTCAAAATGCCCAAAAAAGCGTCTAAGCTCTCTATTTTTACCCTCATTTATAATCACTCTTAGCTTTGTATATCCGCCACTTGTTCCAAAAATTTCAAAATCTAAAAAAGGAGCAAAACTCATAGAAGTAATCTTTGTTTTTGCATGTGCGCCTTTTTTTTCATTTTTAATTTCTAATCCGTTTTGCATCGCTTCTATAACTTGCTTATTGATCACACCTTTGAGTTTAAGATAATATTCTCTTTCTAAATCACTATTCATCAAAGCATGAGCAATCACAGGAGAATCTGTAAGCAAAAGCAAACCTTCGCTAGCAAAGTCAAGCCTTCCTACACTCAACCAAGTATTAAACTGCTTTGGCAGGGTATCATAGATAGTTTTTCTTCCGCGATCATCTCTTTTGCTGACAATTTCACCCTTTTGCTTGTGGTAAATAATCACGCTAAATTGCGTTTTTTTACGCAAAGCTTTACCCTTAACAAAGACTTTATCGTTTGTCTTTACTTCATCGCTTAAAAGGGCTATTTTGTTGTTTATTTTTACCAAGCCTTGCTTGATAAGCTCATCAGCTTCGCGGCGTGAATAAGGGCTATTGTGTGATATGAATTTATTGATTCTCATTTGATTTCCTGTGAAAATTTAAGGGCGAAAAACGCCCTATTTTACATTACAAAAACAGTCGGAACTATGGTTGGATATTTTTTAATCTTTCTAAAAATATGTTTTCTCAATACTTGGCGAATTTGATTTTCCAAAAATCTTGGATCATTAAGTACTTCATCTTTAACATTGACAAAAAATTGTCCTAAAACCTCTGCCATTTCTTTAGAAAAAGCATGATCTTGTTTATCTGCTACAAGTCCATAGCTAAATACTCTTGGCTTATTAATCAATGTTTTACTTGCTTTATCAAGCTGTGCGATAATGACAACTATACCACTATCTGCAAGTTTTTGACGATCGATTACCACATCATCGGCGATTTGTTTATTGATTTGATTATCCACAAAAACCTTGCCTGTTTTAACTGTTTTCACGCGTTTGATATATTTTTGACAAAGCTCTACTTGATCGCCATCGCTCATAAGATAAATATTTTTTTCAGGAATTCCGCATTTTATAGCTGTTTCTTTGTGTTTATTGATATGATTGTATTCTCCATGTACTGGCAAGAAGAATTTAGGCTTAACTAGAGTAAGCATTAATTTTTGCTCTTCTATACTTGCATGCCCGCTTACATGAATTTCGCTAAATTCTTGATATGCTACCTTAGCACCCGCTTTTAAAAGATAATCAAGCACCGCTGAAACACTCGCTTCATTGCCTGGGATAGCTTTAGCTGAAATGATGATTTGATCGCTTGGTTTTATTTTTATAAATTTATGCTCATCCGTTGCCATTCTATAAAGCGCACTCATAGTTTCGCCTTGACTTCCTGTGGTTACGATAAGCACTTCATTGTCTTTATACTTACTAACCTCATCTGCATCAATGAAAATTTTTCTATCGAGTTTAATATAACCTAATTCCATAGTGGTATAAAGATTTCTCTCCATAGAACGACCAATAACACAAACTTTTCTGCCGTATTTTAAACCATAAGTAATAGCTTGATAAACACGGTGGATGTTTGAGCTAAAAGTACTCATGATCACCCTACCCTTAGTGCGTGCAAAAATTTGATCAAAAGTCGGTCCTACAGAACTTTCGCTTTTCGTATAGCCTTCTTTGTATGAATTGGTACTATCGCTTAAAAGACACAAAACCCCTTCTTCGCCATAATGCGCTAAACGCCCCAAATCTGTTGGATAACCATCGATTGGAGTTTGATCGATCTTAAAATCTCCTGTATGGATGATAGTCCCTGCTTTAGTTTTGATAGCTAAAGCAGAAGCATCGATGATGGAGTGTGTGATGTGTATCCACTCTATATCAAATTCACCGATCTCATAAACCTTGCGTTTTTCTACAGGACGAAACCATTTTCGTTCAGCTTTTAAGCCATGCTCTTCAAATTTATTTGAAATCATTCCCAAAGCTAAAGGCGTAGCATAAATAGGGAATTGAAATTCTTTAAAGAAGTAAGGCACCGCACCGATATGATCTTCATGCGCATGAGTGATAACTATACCACGAATCTTATCTTTAATCTTTCTTACATAATCAAAATCAGGGATGATGATATCTACCCCGTGCATAGTTCCATCTGGAAAGCTCATACCAATATCGATGATAATTGCATCATTATTGGTTTCAAAAACACTGATATTTCCACCGATTTCCCCTAAGCCGCCTAGTGGAGTGATGCGAATTTTATGCTCGCTAGAATTATTGTATTTTAAAGGATGTAAGCGATTTTCATGTGAAACACGGTTTGCTTCTATACACTCTGCAAGCGCGATTTGCCAATCTTCATTTCCAGTGAGCTTAGAAGGGAGATTGCGATTTCTTTTTTTCTTTTTTTCGCTTGGTTTTTCTACATTTTCACCCTCTAAAGGTTGAGTATTTGTAGAATTTTTCTTGGTATTTATCTTTTCGTTGTTAGAAAATTCATGAGTTGAATTTTGAGAATTTTCACCGATAGAATCGGCTAATTTTTTTCTACGATTTCTGTATTTATAGCGCTTGTTGTTTTTTGAATTTGAATTAGGATTGTTTGTGTTTTCACTATTTCCTTTGTTGTTTTCGTTCATATTCTTCCTTTACTTTTTCGTAAATTTTAAGGTATGAATCGACGCAAAGTTCATGTGGGCGTAAATTTAAATTGAGTTTTAACTCTTGAAAAACCTCCGCTAATTCAGCTTTATAATTTTTTAAATTCCCTAATAGTTGCTTTCTTGGTGCTTTAAAACAATCTTTTAAAAAAGCTTTAAAAGCATGAATTTCACAGATATCCTGATAAGCTCTGAATTTAATCATTTTCATTACTGCTGATACTACTTTTGGCGGCGGATTAAAACATTCAGGTTCTACATCAAATAGTATTTCTCGCTCACAAATCATAGCGCTTAAAACTCCTAGAGCTGAAAAATCACTTTCTTCGCTATGAGCACAGAATTTCAATGCCATTTCTTTTTGAACCATTACAATCAAACCCGAGCAATTTTTGTCTTCTAAGGCTTGCAAAATCAAATGGCTTGCAACATAGTAAGGCAAATTAGCGACCAAAAAATACTTCTTTTCATCAAAATATGCAAGTTTGCTTGCATCTTGATGAAGCAAATTTAATTTTCCACATTCAAGTTCTTTTTGAAATTTCTTACGCAAAATAGGTATAAGATCATCATCTATCTCATAAGCCTTTACATGAGAAACTTTTAAAAGCTCTTGCGTCAAATCACCTAAGCCAGGCCCAATCTCTACTATATTTTCAGTATCTTTGGGTATGGCTTGGATGATTTTTGATAAAATACTTTTATCGTTTAAAAAATTTTGTCCGTAATGTTTTTTTGCTTTCATCATAATAGTTTTTTATTTTAGCTAAAAATTCTTAATTTTAAGCCTTTTTAGCTAAAATTCTTGCTAAATTATTTTTAGGATATTGTAAATGATAGTTTGCGCAGGTGGAAATGAAAATTTTTCTTTTGCCAAAGCCATAGGTATAGGCTTGATAGAATCAACCTTTCATTTAACACAGCTTTGTTTAAAAGAAAAACCTTCAAAACTTGTATTTATAGGAACATGTGGACTTTACGATAAAGGAGAAATTCTAGGAATTTATAAAAGCTCTCATGCTTGCAATATTGAATTTTCTTATATTTCTGATCAATTCTACACTCCTGCAAACACTGAAATCAAACTCAACAATCAAAATGTTTCTCGTGAAACAATCAAAATCAATTCTTCTAATTATATTTGTCAAAGTTCACAAGCAGCAAAAGAATTTGCAAAACTAGATTTTTTTGCTGAAAACATGGAAGCTTTTTCAGTTTTAAGCGTGGCTAAAAATTTAGATATAGATGCAGAATGTATTTTATGTGCGACTAATTTTTGCAATGAAAATGCTCATGAAGATTTTATAAAAAATCATCAAAAGGCAAAAGAAAAACTAGAAGAATATTTAAAAATTAATCATTATATTTAGCAATCAAAGGAAAGCAATCTTGAAAGAACTCATTAATATCTTAGACTTTTTACCTGAAGAATTGGAAGAAAAAATCAAGCCTATGTTTCGCGTGAAACAAATTTATCAATGGATATATCAAAAGTATGCAAATAATTTTTCCGATATGTCAAGTCTACCAAAAGATTTGCGTTTAGAACTTGCGCAAACTTACCATTTCGCTCCTCTTAAATGCGTTAAAAATGAACAAAGCAAAGATGGAAGTATCAAATATCTTTTTGAACTTATCGATGGCTTAAGGATAGAAAGTGTACTTTTGCCTATGAAAGAAGAACAATTTGACGATGAAGGTAAAAGAATTTCACATACAAGATATACCATTTGTGTTTCCTCTCAAGTAGGTTGTAAAAGTGGCTGTAGTTTTTGTCTTACTGCCAAAGGGGGTTTAAAAAGAAATTTGAGTGCAGGAGAGATAGTCGGACAAATTTTGTGGATCAAAAAACAAAATAATATCCCCTATGAGCGTCGTGTCAATATAGTCTATATGGGCATGGGGGAACCTCTTGACAATCTTAAAAATGTTTCCAAGGCGGTTAAAATTCTCTCTCAAAATGATGGACTTGCTATCAGCCCTCGTAGACAAACTATAAGTACAAGCGGCTTAGCAAAACAAATCAAAGAACTAGGCGAAATGAATTTAGGCGTTTTACTTGCTATCTCCCTTCACGCAGTCAATGACGAACTCCGAACCGAACTCATGCCTATAAATAAAGCTTATAATATAGCTGCGATTATGGATGCTGTGCGCGCTTTTCCTATAGATCAAAGAAAAAGAGTAATGTTTGAATATTTACTCATCGATGGCATCAACGACAAAATTGAACATGCAAAAGAGCTAGTCAAACTTTTAAATGGTATAAAAGCCAAAGTGAATTTGATACTTTTCAATCCTCATGAGGGCAGTATTTATCATCGTCCTAAACTTGAAAATGCGATCAAATTTCAAGATTTATTAAGTGCTAAAGGAGTAACTTGCACCATAAGAGAAAGCAAGGGACTTGATATTTCAGCAGCTTGTGGACAACTCAAAGAAAGGGCGAAAGAATTATGACAGCTTTAGATATTTTTCAAATCATTTTTATATTTGTCGTTGTATTGATAGGTTTTGCGGGTATGATTTGGGTGATTTCTAAAGATAAAAGTAATCGCTAATTGAATAAATCTTTTATTGAAATTTTAAGATATTTAAATTTATAAATAAAACGATGTGCGCTTTGATAAATTTAAATATCAATCAAATTATAATTTTATGATACTATACTCTTATCAAAAGTCTATTTTAAGTTAATTTTCTAATAACAAATTCCCCTTGTGTCTTTAAATTTGATTATTTTTTTGATTATTTCGAGATAAATTTTTAAACATTAATCTTTAAAATACAATAATCAAATTCCTATCTTTTATAAAATATACCTTATCTCAAAAAACCATCTCTTCGAACAAATTTTATTTTTCAAGCCATATAAAAGATACACAAATTTAAATGCTAAAATTTAGAATAGAGATTAAATTCTAAAACAAATTCATAGATTTAAAACCATTGAGCTAAAATTTATAATTTTTGAGGATTTTTCTAAAAGAAGTTTTGGAAATGGTGTCAAGGGGGAGACTTGAACTCCCGACCTCCGGCTTATGAGACCAGCGCTCTAACCAGCTGAGCTACCCTGACATAATAAATCTTTAAAGATCATTTTACAAAATGAAAATGTAATTATACTCTTTTTTACTAAAATTTTATTTAAAGCTTTTTTAGATATAATTTAATTTTTAATTAGACAGGTGTCCGAGCGGTTGAAGGAGCACGCCTGGAACGCGTGTAAAGCGCAAGCTTTCGAGGGTTCGAATCCCTTCCTGTCTGCCATTATTAAATTTAATATTAAATATTATTATTTTATTAAAATTTCTTAACTGCTTAATAATCATTAATATTTTTGGTAAAATATTATAAATTCTTTATTTATGGATCTCATAATGTTACAATCAAGATTATTTATGAATTTAAAAGGCATTGGAATATCTTTTGTACCAAGATATTTTTTTCAAACAAATTTACATAAAATTTTCAATAAAATTTTAAAATACAATGTCAAAGAATTAGAAGAAATACAAACTCGGGTTAAGTATTACAATCAAATAAATGATTTTTTTACATTAACAGAAAAGGAAAAAATAGGAAAATTTCCTTTTAAAAATACCTCTTATGCTTTTGATGCTTATGAAATTAGCAAATACTTTAACGATGATTTTTTATGGAATAAAAAATTTGGTGATATAAAATATACTTTTAAAGAGCCAACCATTTGTAAATCAAGACCTCTAGAGAATAATGCAAACAATATTTTATTAAAACTTGATAAAAATAGGCATTTTTGTTTTTTAAAAGACAATATAAATTATGAAAATAAAAGAAACATAGCAATTTTTAGAGGCGCTGCATATCAAAAACATAGAAAAGAATTTTTTCATTCTTATTTTAATAAACCATTTTGCGACTTAGAAGATACTTCAAAGCAATTGAGTCAATGGAAAAAAAACTTTTTAAGTAAAAAAGAACAAATGAAATATAAATTTATAATCTCTTTAGAAGGCAACGATGTAGCAAGCAATTTAAAATGGGTAATGAATTCCAATTCTTTAGTCTTAGCCCCAAAAATAACTTGCGAAACTTGGTTCATGGAAGGGACTTTAAAACCAAATTATCATTTTGCTTTAATTGATAACGATAACCTAGCTACGGTAATCGAATATTTTAACAACCATCCAAAAGATGCGCTAGAAATTATTAATAATGCTCATCAATATATCAAGAAATTCTTAGATAAGAAAAAAGAATTTTATATAGGGATTTTAGTTTTGACTAAATATTTTTACTATTCTGGGCAACTCGATCTTAACAAAGATGAATGTGAAAGAGAAATTTTAGAATTAATCAAATAGTTTAAATTCTTTTAACCGATTCTTATCTTCATGTCTTAAATTCTTATAGTTCTTTGCTTCTAAATCGTGATTTTAACTTTGGTTTTCAGCCAAAAAAAAGTAATATTGCGCTAGAATTTTAACACAACTCTAAGGGGCATTAGCTCAGCTGGGAGAGCACAACGCTGGCAGCGTTGGGGTCAGCGGTTCGAACCCGCTATGCTCCACCATGGTTCCGTAGCTCAGTTGGTAGAGCACTACCTTGACATGGTAGTGGTCGTTGGTTCAAGTCCAATCGGAGCCACCATTTTTCAATGATTTAAAAAATCATAACCCTTTTCTAATTCTATACTATAAATTCTATCTTCCTTAAAAAAAGGAACGATTTTTCTATAAGCTGTGTAAATATTTTTAGAACATTTTCCTAAAGCAAAAAGAGAGTCTGATTCTTTTCTCAAATCAATAGCTTGAGTAGCATACATTAATTCAAAACTTTGTAAATAAATTAGGCTTTTTAAAATACCTGATAAGTTTAAAATACTAAGATTACTAAAAGTAGCCATATCTTCCACATTTCCTGCTAAAGAAACGCTTTTGACACTTTGAGCTTGGCTTAAATTTTTAATATTCTCATTTAAAACAACTATAGGTTTTTCAATAGCTCCAAAACCATGACCCTTATTATCTGGATGGATCAAAAATTTTGGAAGTTTCGTAAATTGAGGATCGCTAAAACGTAATAAGCTTTGAGTAATGTTTTCAGCTAATCTTGCAAGAGCTAAATTTAAATTTTCTACTCTAGCACTTATAGGCAAGTATTCAAAATTTGCACTAGGTATTATAGCCTGATCTTTATTGATAAAGTGATTATCCATGCTTAATTTGTCGCTTTTATTTGCCTTAATCAAAACCAAAGGATTATCATCACTATGGTTGATAGCAATAAGCAAATCTTGTTTTAATTCCCTTAAAGAATTTTTTGCTTGTGCTATAGCATAAATTTGAGTCCTAAAAGACAGAGGATCTTGCAAAGCTCTATCTGGATGATCTTTTAACAAATAGCTTCCCTCTAAACAAGCATTAAGCGTCTTTGAGCTTTCTGTAATATATTCAAAACCCCTTGCTTTAAGAGCAAGTTCGCTAAAAGGAGCTATATTTCCATTAAAACCTTCAAGCATAAGAATATAAAGCTTATCTTGCCAAGAAAGAATTTTTTCAAGCTTTTCAAGTTCTAGTACAAGATAAGCATTCATTAAAGTATTGTTAGAAAGTATAGATAAAAAATCTTTTGCCACTGGCTCTAAAGGCTTTAACTTGGCCAATTTTAAAACCTCGCCACTATTCATAATTTTACCCTTATACCATACCTTATATTCGCCCATCATTGCTAGGCCTATATGAGCTGCTAGAGTGATATCAGCTTCTCCAACACTACCAAAACTAGGTACTACTGGAGTAATGTTTAAGTTTAAAAACTCTACATATCTTTTAGCCAAATCAGGGCTAATACCTGCTTGTCCTTTTGTAGCAGTATAAAGTCTTTGTAGCATAGCCATTCTAACTATCTTAGGATCTAAAGGTTCTCCCAGACCCAAGGCATGAGCTCGTAGAGAAATTTTATTAAATTGCTTAGAAAGTTTTATTAAATCTTCATCTATAGTTTTTTGTCCATTTTTGATATTAAATACAGCTCTGTCTTTATTCCAACCTACTCCCACAGAAAGACCATAAATATTTTTACCCTCTAAAACAGCATCTAAAAGCACTTTAAATCCTGCCTCAATATTGCTTAAAGCTAAAGGACTTAACTCTACTTTACCTCCTTGAGCAACAAAAGCTAGATCTTCTAAACTCAAATCCTTATTAGGACTAAGAATCAAACTTTTAGCCAAAATAAAACCTGGCAACACCATAAATAAAAATAATTTTTTCATCTATTCTCCTTTATCTCTTTTCATAAAATAAGCTCCTATAAAAGCAAAAATACAAGCAAGTAAAACCCAATAAGCTGGAGCAAAAATATTAAAAGCAACCAAATAATTAACAATAGCAGGAGTAAATCCTGCGAAAAAAATAGCAGCTATATTATAAGATATAGCCAAAGCCGAACTTCTAATAAAAGTTGGATAATAAGTTGCTAAGATAGAAGGAGCTATACCTGCAAATATACTTACTAAAATACAAAGCAAAATATGACTTATAAATAAAACATAAAAATTTGTATATAAAAATAAAACATAAAGAACCAAAAAAGGTACACTAGCTAGTAAAACAATGCTTAAAAATAGCATTTTATAAACCCCAATTTTTTGAGCTATTCTTGCAAAAACAATACAACCGCCCACTAAGAAAATATTGCCTATAAAAGAAGCCCAAAAACTTTGATTTTGAGTAAAATTTAAACCAATATTATGATTTACATAATAAGTTGGCATATAGATAATGAAAGTATAAACACAACTTGTCCATAAAATACTAAATAAAATACCCATAATAATTTTAAAGCAATAACCCTGGAAAATAACTTTTAAAGGGCTATGATAGTTATTTTGATTTAAATTTTTAAACTCAGGAGTCTCATCTAGAGTATTTCTTATGTAAAAACCCACAGGAACAATAAGCAAACCAAATAAAAAAGCAAAACGCCAAGCATAATCTAAAATTTGACTTTCTGTAAAAAAGGTGGTTAAAAAAATTCCCATCAAAGCCGCAAGTATATTACTCATACCCATCGAAGCTTGTAAAAAAGAAGCATAAAATATTTTTTTATTTTCTGGAGCATGTTCTATCAAAAAGGCTGCTGCCCCTCCAATTTCTCCTCCTGTGGAAAAACCCTGAAATAATCTTGCAATAAGCAATAAAATAGGGGCAAAAATCCCTATATAAGAAATAGGAGGAGTTACAAAGATAATAAAAGTACCTATAGCCATCATTGCTATGGTAAGAGTTATAGCAGCCTTTCTACCCATTTTATCCCCATAAGCTCCTATAATAATAGCCCCCAAAGGCCTTGCTAAAAAACCTGCTCCAAAAAGTATAAAGGTATTGATTAAAGCACTTGAAGCATCATTATCAATAAAAAAATTTTTTGAAATATAAGTTGCAAAAAAAGCAAATACGCTAAAATCATACCATTCAAGAGCGTTACCTATCCCAGCTGCCGCTATGGCTTTAAATCCACTTTGTTTTTTGGCCATTTTAACTCCATAAATAATTTAATTTATGCCTTATAACGCTTTCTTTAGCTAATTCATAACCTGCATCTGCATATCTAAAAATCCCACTTGCAGTGTCATTATCCATAGTATTTTTAATTCTCTCACTAGCTTCTTCACTGCCATCTGCTATGATAGTTACTCCAGCTGAAGTCATAAAGCCACTATATCCTCCACCACCTGAATGAATAGCTACCAAATCAGCTCCACTTGAACTTGTAATTAGAGCATTCAGCAAAGGCCAATCGCTAATTGCATCGCTACCATCTTTCATATTCTGAGTCATAATATGAGGATGAGCCATAGCTCCTGCATCCAGATGATCTCTAGTAAAAGCTATAGGCGCTTTAAGTTTTTTATTTTTAACCAAATCATTGACTTCTAAGGCAAGTTTGCTTCTTTGTCCATGACCCAACCATGCAATACGCGCAGGCAAACCTTCAAAGGGAATATGTTTAGAAGCAAGCTTTATCCAATTCACTATTCTCTCATCATTTTTAAATTTATCTAATAAAAGTCTATCAATAAAATGAATATCTTCTTCATCTCCGCTTAAAGCGACCCAACGAAAAGGTCCTATGCCTTGACAAAATAAATCCCTTAAAAAAGCTTCTGTAAATATAGGAATATCAAAAGCATTCTCAACACCTGATTTTTTAGCCTGAGTACGGATCAAATTCCCATTATCAAAAACCACGCTACCGCGTTTTTGAAATTCAAGCATAGCCAAAACATGTCTTTTTATGCAAGCTAAATTTTGAGCTTCAAGCTCTTTAGGATTTTGTTCTCTTAGTTTTTGAATTTCATCCAAACTATAACCATAGGGAATATAGCCATAGATTAAATCATGTGCACTTGTTTGATCTGTTACTATATCAGGAATGATACCTTTTTTTAATATAGCAGGATAAGCTTCACTAGCATTTGCTAATAAACCCACAGATAAAGCCTCTCCTTTTTCTTTAGCCTCTAAAACCGCATCTAAAGCCTCTTGTAAATTTGTAAAATATTTTTGCAAATAACCATTATTTGTCCTTTTTATGAGCTTAGTCTCATCACAATCTATCAATAAGGTTGCAGCTTGAGCCATAAAACCTGCAAGACCTTGAGATCCACCCATTCCACCACATCCCGCTGTAAGGATAAAGCGATGCTTAAGAGTATTATTAAAATACTTTCTTGCTATTTGCATAAAAATTTCATAAGTTCCTTGTATAACTCCTTGAGAGCCTATATATTGCCAATCTCCAGCAGTTAACCCTCCCCAACAAATCAAATTCTTTTTTTCAAGTTCATAAAAATAGTGCGCATGAGCCCATTGACCCAATATATTACAATTTGCCATTAACACCAAGGGGGCATTTTTATGTGTTTTTATAATGCCTATGGGTTTACCACTTTGTATAATCAAACTTTCATCTTCTTGCAAATTTTCTAAAGCTTTTGTAATAATTTTATAAGATTTTTCATCCCTACAAGCTTTTCCTAAAGCAGCATAAACAATATAGTTTGCCCTATCTTCTGCAACAGCTAGAACGTTTTCTAACATTCTAAGTAAACCCTCAGCCCTCCAAGATTTTGCTCTCATATCAAACTCCTAAAGCATAATCAGCTATTTTAATATTTAAAGTTTTTTCTACTTTATCATATACAGATTTATCTTTTATAGAAGAACTTAAAGGAATTAGATTTTTATTGATATTAAAAATATAAATTTCATCTCCCTTTTTAATATGCCCTGCACTAATAGGTTCAGCATTCTTATCTAGGGTTGTAATCACATCAGGATAAGTACTCACTCTTTTTTCATCGATGTCTACTGCCATATGCTCATTCATCACATGTATAAGAGCTCTTCTACCCTCTCCTTCAATTTCTATAACCCCTACATCAAAAGCTTCTTTCGTGTATTGCAAATTTGTTTTTATTACCTTCCCTTGTAATAAAATCTCTCCTTTACTTCGCTTTAGCAAGGCATCGAGTTTTTTATTGACTTTATCCCCAGCATTTAATAAATCATGCCCTAATTCTAAAGCCATACTAATACCTCCTAAAACCGCGTGCTGTTTAACATAAGAAGCTTTTATAGGATTTCTGCAACTAGCTATAAAACCTCCACTTTGATGGCTTGCGGTCCTTAAAATCCAAGAAATATTGTCACAAACCCCCTCGCATATCAATTCTAAATACTGATTTTTAGATCGATTGCCTCCTACTGCGCTTTGAATTACTACTTCTTTACTAAGTCCTATTGAACCCATATCTCCAGTAGGATGAGCCCTTAAATCCCCTAAAGCATCTGCAACATAAGTTCCCAATAAAGCTGAAGGCAACCAAGCATTAAGAGTAGAACTCATACCATTTTGTCCTATCATCAAGCCTTTAATAGGCTTTTTAATTTTTTCTTGAACAAGTTTGACAGCCTTAACATAATCAACTCCTAGCATTTCCCAATCACTCAAATCTCCAGGCGCCCCTATAGCTGCACTAGTAGCAATAATATCCTCATCATCAAACTCATCCATACTGGCTAAAATAGGACGTCCTATAGTAGTAGCAAGTTCCCCTAATTCCAAGCCATGCCTTACCCAACCTCCGCCACCGCAAGCATAAATACTTCCGCCTTTAACAGCAGCCATTACATCATCTTTTGTTAATAATCTTTTCATAAATTATCCCTTTAAAATAAGTATCATAGAGAAAAACAGTCCTTTATAATTTTTTCTTGCCAAAAATTTATCCCCATAATAAGAACTTTACACCCTTTAATCTTTATTGCATAATATTTGCATAAAATAGTCATACCTTAAACAAGAGTTAAAAATTTAAGATCTTCTCTATGTTTTTTTAAGAGCAACTATGCGCCTATAATCAATAGCCAAGAAACAAATTATTAGTATTTTTGGCAACAAACACTGCTTTACCAAATTAAAACTTTATTAAACCTTGGCTTCTTAAATTTGACTCATTTGCTTAAAAATATACTTCAATTTTTAAGAATTAAACATAAATTTCATTCTTTATAAAATTCATTGAATTAAGCTAAACCAAAAAGCTTTTTGAGTTTTTCTCATAAGCCTTGATTTGTTCTTCATATTTTAAAGTTAAAGCTATATTATCAAGCCCTTCTAGCAAACAGGTTCTACGAAATTCATCCAAATCAAAAGAAAAAACTTGATCTTTAAAAAATACCTTTTTCTCAAATAAAGAAATTTCTATATTTTTATCTTCAGATTCTTTTAGTTGCTTTATAATGCTTACAACCTCATCTTTAGCAAGCTCTATAGTAAGCAAACCATTTCCTAAAGCATTATTTTTAAAAATATCTGCAAAAGAAGGCGCGATAATAGCTCTTATACCATAATCCACCAAAGCCCAAGGTGCGTGCTCCCTTGAAGAACCGCTTCCAAAATTTTCAAAACTTACTAAAATAGAAGCATTTTGATATTCTTTTTTATTGAGATTAAAATCCATATTTAAAACGCTTTCTTTATCGTCTAAATAACGCAAATCATGAAATAAATGCTTACCAAAGCCCTGCTTTGAAACAGCAAGTAAAAATTGCTTAGGAATGATTTGATCTGTGTCGATATTGGCATATTCTAAAGGACAAGCTATACCTTTATGAGTAGTAAATTTTTGCATTTTAAACTCCTAAATATTTTCTATTATCACAAATAAAGCCTTCTATGGCACAGGCTGCTGCGCTTGCAGGACTCATTAAGTGGGTGATAGAACCCTTACCTTGTCTGCCTACAAAATTACGATTTGAAGTTGAAGCGACTCTTTGTCCCGCGCTTGCTTTATCATCATTCATACCAAGACACATTGAACATCCTGCATATCTCCACTCGCACCCTGCTTCAATGAAAATTTTATCAAGTCCTAAATTTTCAGCTTCTTTTCTCACTTGCATAGAACCAGGCACGATTAAAGCTTTAACATCCTTATGAATTTTACGCCCTTTTAAAATATCCGCAGCTATCTTAAGATCTTCTAAACGCCCATTTGTACAAGAACCTATGAAAACAATATCGATTTTTACCCCTTCTAAGCTTTGATCTTGCTCTAAATTCACATAATCTAAGGCATCGAGTAAGGATTTTTGATCGCTTGGGTTGCTAAAATCACTGACTTTTGGAATTCTTTCATTTATAGCAATAACTTGAGAAGGATTAGTTCCATAGCTGATTTGTGGTTGAATTTGACTTGCATCAAGGACTATGCTTTCATCATATTGCGCGCCCTCATCGCTTTTTAAACTTCTCCAATACTCACAATGCTTTTCAAATTCTTCTCCCTTTGGAGCAAATTCTTTCCCTTTTATATATTCAAAAGTAATCTCATCAGGAGCTATCATGCCGACTTTTGCACCAAATTCTATAGCCATATTACAAAGTGTCATTCTAGCTTCCATACTCAAGCTTTCTATCAACTCTCCACAAAATTCTATGGCATAGCCTGTGCCTTTTGCGGTGCCATATTTTGCTATAAGATATAAAATCAAGTCCTTAGCATAAACACCCTTTTGAAACTGACCCTTGCATTCTATTTTCATGGTTTTGAGCTTTGCTTGTTTTAAAGTTTGCGTAGCCATTACATGCTCGACCTCACTTGTACCTATACCAAAAGCCAAAGCTCCAAAAGCCCCATGTGTTGCAGTGTGAGAATCCCCACAAACCAAAGTTACACCTGGTAAGGTAAAACCAAGCTCAGGACTTACTATATGCACTATACCTTGATTTTTATCGCCTAAGCCTAAAAGTCTGACTCCAAATTCTTTAGTATTTTGCATCAAAGTCGTAATCTGCTCTTTTGCCATACCTGAACAAGCGTCCAAATCTGTGCTTTTAGTCGATACATCATGATCAATAGTCGCTAAAGTTAAATCTGATCTTGCCATTTTGCGATTTGCCATTTTAAGACCTGAAAAAGCTTGAGGGCTTGTTACTTCGTGGATTAAATGTCTATCGATATAAAGTATAGGGAGTTCATTTTCCTTTTGATAAACCACATGAGAATCAAATACTTTTTCATATAAAGTTTTAGCCATTGTTATTCTCCTTTAAAATTTCTACTATACAATCCCCCATTTCATCGGTGCTTAAATAAGAATTCGCATTTAAATCCTTAGTCATTTTTCCACGCTCTAAAGCTATGGCTATGGCATTTTCTATATCTTGTGCAGCTTTTTCTTCTTTAAAGCTATATTTTAACATCAAAGCAGCACTTAAAATTTGGGCTATAGGATTGGCTATATTTAAATGAGCTATATCAGGAGCCGAGCCACCTGCTGGCTCATAAAGCCCAAAACCTTTATCATTTAAACTCGCAGAACAAAGCAAGCCCAAAGATCCGCTTATAGCTGCTAATTCATCGCTTAAAATATCGCCAAAAAGATTAGAACAAAGCATTACATCAAAAGTGCTAGGATTTTTAATAATTTGCATAGCTGCATTATCTACATACATGTATTCTAGCTTGATATCTTCGTATTCTTTTGCAATTTGTCCTACTACATCACGCCATAAAATAGAACTTGCTAAAACATTTGCTTTGTCGATTAGGTGCACTTTTTTATTTCTTATTCTTGCACTTTCAAAAGCAAGGCGTGTGATCCTTTCTATCTCTGCTTTAGTGTAAATTTCAGTATCATAAGCACTTTCTTTGCCTAATTCTTGCTTACCAAAATAAATCCCACCTGTAAGCTCTCTAACACATAAGATATCTACACCTTTTTGGATAATTTCATCTTTTAAGGGCGAAGCATGTCTTAAGCTTTCATAAATTTTACAAGGACGCAAATTTGCAAATAAATTAAAATGCTTTCTTAAAGGTAAAAGCGAAGCTCTTTCAGGTCTTTGATCTATGGGTAAATTATCCCACTTAGGCCCTCCTACTGAACCAAATAAAATAGCATCGCTTTGCTCACAAAGCTTTAAAGTCTCATCGCTTAATGCTACCCCATACGCATCTATACTTGCCCCACCTATCTTTGCTTCTTTTGTTTCTAATTTAAAGCCGTGTTTTTGGGCGACAAAATTTAAAATTTTTAAAGCCTCTTTCATCACTGAAGGCCCTATGCCATCTCCTGGCAAAACTGCTATTTTATAAGTATTCATACTGCTTTCCTTTCTTCAACTTTTAAAGATCGATAAATTGCATTGTAAGCACTGATAAAGGCTTGTGCTGATGCTTCTATAACATCTGTTGAAAGCCCTTTGCCATGGAATTTTCTCCCTTTAAATTCTAAATCCACATCCACTTGCCCTTGTGCATCCACACCTGAACTTTTTGCATTAATGCTATATGCTTTTAAAACAGGGTTTAAGCCTGTGATTCTAGAGATGCAATTAAACACCGCTTCTATAGGCCCATTTCCGGTACAAGCTTCAGTTTTTAACTCTTCTTTTATACGCACACAAACACAAGCTGTTGGGATAGTGCCACTGATTACACTTAATTTTTCAAGTACTAATTCATTCTCTTCATCATTTTCATAACTTAAAAACATTAAAGCCTCTAAGTCATAATCATAAACCTGTCCTTTTTTATCCGCAAGGCGTAAAAAACTCTCATAAACTTCGTCTAAATTATAAGTTTTTTCATCATATCCTAAATTATCAAGACAAGTTTTAATCATAGCCCTACCGCTTCTTGCAGTCATAAGCATACGATTTTCATGAAGTCCTATACTGCTAGGACTTATAATTTCATAAGTTTGTCTATTTTTAAGCACTCCATCTTGATGAATTCCAGAACTATGAGAAAAAGCGTTACTTCCTACTATGGCTTTATGCGAAGGTATACTTTCATTAGTGATGGCTGAAACTAATTTTGAAGTTTTAGAAATATTTTCACACTTGATATCTGTATAAAAACCTTTTAAATAATCGCTTCTTGTTTTTATCGCCATTACAACTTCTTCTAAAGCACAATTTCCAGCCCTTTCGCCAAGTCCATTCATGGTACATTCTATTTGTCTTGCGCCTTGTAAAATAGCACTTAAGCTATTGCCTGTTGCCATACCTAAGTCATTGTGACAATGCACAGAAATGACAGCCTTGTCTATATTTGGCACTTTGTTAAATAAAATTTTGATGATATTAGCAAATTCACTAGGTAAGGTATAACCCACAGTATCAGGTATATTGATAGTTCTAGCCCCTGCTTTGATAGCATTTTCTACCATAAAACAAAGATTATCAATAGGAGTTCTTCCTGCATCCTCGCACGAAAATTCCACATCATCAGTATAGTTTCTAGCTCTTGTGATCGCTCTTTGTGCCATAGCCAAAATTTCATCAAAATCTTTTTTTAATTTATCTTGTATATGCAAAGTCGAAGTGGCTATAAAAGTATGAATTCTAAAAGAATCCGCCACTTTTAAAGCCTCATAAGCTGTATCTATATCTTTATCTAAAGCTCTAGAAAGCGCACAAATGGTTGAATTTTTTACTTTTGAGGCTATGTTTTTTACTGCTTCAAAATCTCCTTGTGAAGATACAGGAAAACCTGCTTCTATCACATCAACACCTAAATTTTCAAGCGCTAAGGCAATTTGTAATTTTTGATTTATATTTAAAGAACTGCCTAAGGCTTGTTCACCATCGCGTAAGGTTGTATCAAAGATGATAATTTTATTATTCTTCATATTTTAATCCTTAAAAAATGAAATAAACTGAATGAATTTTATTAAAAATTCAAAAACTTAAAAACAATAGTAAAATAAAAATTTTAGAAAATGATTAAAAATAAAAATTTTAGTTTAGGGTGAGTGAGAGTTGCAGCATCAGGTTAAAGTGATTTTCTTTATTTTTTTGCTCTTTGACTTGAATTGAATTTTTAAAAACCTGTGTCATTGTCGCCTCCTTCATAAAATTATATAGTTTTGAATTTAGCATATTTTTAGTTAATACACAAAATAAAAATTTACAAATTAAGAAATTTATTGTTATAATTGTAATTTTAAGTAACAAAAAGGATGTTGATGTTAAAAGAGCTTTTAGAGATCAAAAAAGAAATGGAGCCTGTTATCCATGAAGCTAATGTAAAATTAAATGTATTAGCTCGTGAAGTAATAGTTCGTAGAAAAGAGTACGAAATTTACGGACCTATGGTGGATCGTGTCTATCTTGATAATGCAATTTATGTTAAAGTTATGTCAAGTGGGCGTGATGTAAAAACGGATAATATTCCAATCAAAACAGGTTTTTACATGGTTTTTGTTGCTCCTGAAAAAGAAAGTACAAAAGACATCAAAAATAAACTTAAAGTAGCTTATGAAGGACTTGATAATACATTCATTGCGACACTCATCCGCTCTTGTCAAAGATTTAAAGAAATTATATCTAAAACCCAAGCTACCCTCTCTAAAGCTTCGAAAATGAATGTTTTAATAAAAACCAATCTAGGAGAAGCAAGTTCAGCTATTAAATTTAACATCACCATAGAATACACTAAAGAAAATCAAAAATTAACACGCGACAATTCAAAATCAGCAGGAAGTTTTAGAGATACTAGAACTTATATCAACCTTGTAGTGGATAAAAATACCGATTCTCAAATTTGTGAAAAATTGTTAGATGATGTAGAAAGATATTTTATCGGTGGGGGTTGAGATCCTACCGATAAAATACTTCATTAAAATTTGTAAGTATAACCTAAATATAAGCCATAATTTGTTTGTCTTGGATCATAAAAATTCGATCCTATGGTCTCTTGGTAATAATTTCTAGTATTGTATTCGATTTGTTCTGCTTTAAAACCTACTTCGAGCTCATTAGAAGTACCTAATTCAAATATAGCACCTATTTTTGCTCCGTAAACAAAACCATCAAAATCTTGAGATAAAGACAATAAAGATGTTTTTAAATCAAGACTCGTTTTTGCATAGCCTAAATATCCACCCGCAACAGCTCTTACTCTTTTAAAAATTTCTGGAGTAAAATCATAACCTAATAAGAATTTATGTGTGTTAAAATCACCCTCTATTCTAAGATTAGGAGTTCTTATAATATCACTGAATTCATCAGAATAATTATAAGCAGCATACAATCTATGCAAATCATTAAAACGATAACCCATTCTTAAACCTAAAAGAGGAATGCTACTAGATAAATCACCATTAAAAACAGCACCGGTTTTATTATGTTTTAAATCTCCTTTAACTTTAGTTTGAACATAAGCTGCATCCGCACCTATAAAAAAACCTGATTCTTCCGCAGCTAAAGCTGAACTTGAAAATAACGCAACACCCGCAATTATACTTAAAAGCTTTTTATTCATAATCTTTCCTTTAAATTGGATTTGCAAAACACATTATATTATATTGATAATTAATATAGTATTATTTTTGTTACTTTTTCATTTTTTTTCTAAGATATGTAAGTATTCTATGGCTTAATCTTATTTGCAAATTCGAGAAGAATCAGCCTTGAAACGCTTATAAATTTGGTTTTTTAAATCATATTTTCCATATTTTTTAAAGATTTGTTTTAAAAAGCAAGCTCAACATAAATCACTCAATATCTAAAAATACTAGACTTTTTACCTCAACGATATAACTAGTATCAAATATAACTTGTATTTAAAATCGTGTAATTATAATATAATTTTGTCTAAAAAAGAGTAAAAAATGCAAAGAGTGAGTGTTTACCCTTTGCAAAAAAGCTTTGATTAAAATCTATCAATCATCAAATTCTTGTCCTAAAAAATTACCATTGCGATCAAAATAAAGCTCCATGTAGTTATTAAGCTTAACCTCATAACCATATGCTTCCCAATCTATATCAACGATAAAAGCACCTGGATAGAGATTTTGAATTTGACTGGTAATGTTTTTTGGCAAGCCATTAAAATAATCTTGTGGCGGCACAGCTTGTTGTGGGTATGCAGGATATGGATGAACCGGAGCAGGCGCGGCTGCAGGAGTTTGAGCCGAAGCAGTAGGGACTATATTTGCACTTGCAAGAATTACAGAGCATGCCAAAATAGCAGGGATAAATTTTGTTTTCATTTTTTCTCCTTAAAATGTTTTAGTAAGTGTAAGTTTATGCTTTTTGTGTGAAGTGAGCGTGAAAGATAAAATAAAAATATTTTCAGATAATATCTTATAAATTTAAGATATTTAAAATGAGTTTTTGAAACTTTTGCATTTTAAAAAACTATTTATCATAAGCTTGAAAAATGCAAAAGTTTTGTCTTTATTTTGGCACCACCATATCGCTACGACATTCTATCACTGTGTGTACATTTCCGCGTGGATTAAAATCCCCTACAACCTTAATCCATTTTGGCTTGAGTTTGTCTTTTAAGGTATTGTAAATTTCATTGATACTTGCTTCATGTGAAACATTTCTATGCATAAAAGTATTGATATAAAGTTTTATTGCTTTAAGTTCAACCACAAATTGATCAGGTATATACTCAAGATAAATCGTTGCAAAGTCAGGATAACCCGAACGCGGACAACAACACATAAATTCAGGCAAAGTGATTTTTATAATATAATCATTCTTCGCATCATTAGGCCAAATTTCCATATTTTCTACATCAAATTCTTTAATTTCTTTTTCACCATAACGCATGAATTTTCCTTATTAAAAATTTTAAAAATTATATAAAAAATTACTTTTAGAGCAATTGAAAAATAAATATTTTTAGCAAATTACATAAAAAATATAGATATTAGATTAAATAAAGCTTTTTATACTAGAATAAGACAAATTTTTAAAAAAGGAAAAAAATGAAAAAATCAATTGTAATTATAGGCGGCAGTGTAGCAGGACTTAGCGCAGCTTTATTTTTTGCTTCAGCTAAAAATGATGAGCTTGATTTTGATATCACTATTTTTGATGATGATAAAGCGGATTTAAAAGCAGCAGCAATTTATAATGTTCCTTTTTTTCCAAAAGGTGCAAAAGCAGATGAAATTTACACTCACATAAAAGCACAAATTGCTTCTATGCTTGAGGTAAAATATATCGATTCAAAAGTAGTAAGCATTAGTGGAGAAAAAGGCGATTTTACGGTTAGTGATGAGCAAGGTTTGGGTATAAAAGCAGATTATATCATCGTAGCAACAGGAGCAACTAAAAGTGAAATCAAAGGGCTTGAAGACTTTGTCATACCTCATGAACTTATGCCAAAACCAAACAAATTTTGTTTCAAACATCATGGAAGACAAATGATCAAAGAAGGAATTTATGCAGCAGGACTTGCTTCAGGTGTTACCACCATGGTAGCTTGCGCTATGGGAAGTGCCAATGAAGCAGCTTGCGCGATTTTGAGCGATATCAAAGGCGTAGTAAGCGTATATCATGATACCCCTACTACAAGAAATTAATTCATCAAAGCACAAAAGGTGTGCTTTGATACACATCATAATTGAGCCAATTTGCAAAAATAGTATTTGCATTTGAACGCCAATTGTATTTTATATTGCCTTTTTTATCATAATAATTTTTAGCTTTTTGTATGAAATTATCTCTTACATATTCTTGGTGTAAAGTATCTTTAAAATACTCCAAATGGCCTAAAATAAAAATATTCTTTTCATCTCTTAACAAAGCCGAACCAATTTTTTTATTTCTAAGCAAAACTTTCAATTTTCCTTGTTTTTGTAGTGCCGAAATTTGCTCTTCATCCATACTAGAATGTCTTGAATGAGGCATTAAAACTTTTTCGTCTAAATTCGTTAAAAGTAAATCGGGTGAAACTTTATCATGCTTATAAATTCCAAAAATTTTCTTATCTAAAGCGATTTTATCTACGCCATAAAAATGTTTTAAAGCAGCCATAGCACCCCAACAAATATACATAGAACTTGTTACATTTTGCTGTAAAAAATCAAAAATTTCTAGCAATTCTTCCCAGTAAGCAACCTTTTCAAAATCCATTTGTTCCACAGGAGCTCCTGTTACAATAGCACCATCAAATTTGCGTTTTTTAACCTCTTCAAGACCTTTGTAAAATTTTTCCAAATGAGTAAAAGGAGTGTTTTTACCCACATAGCTAGTAGTAGCTAAAAGTGTGATATTTACTTGCAAAGGAGAATTTGCAAGTAAGCTTAAAATTTGATTTTCTGTTTCAATTTTTTTTGGCATAAGATTGATGATTAAAATCTCCTGCGGACGGATATCTTGATGTTTTGCCCTCCTTGATCCCATGATAAAAGCATGCTCTTTTAAAAGCTCATAAGCGGGTATATTTTCTGGAATAATAAGTGGCATTTTTTCTCCTTTATTTTTTAATAAGCTTTATTCTCCATTCTGCATCGCCTAAAAGTTCAAAATCAACGATCTCATGCCCTTCTTCAGCAGCCCATTGTGGGATTGTTTCAGTAGCTTGTGTACAATCAAAAAGAATTTCTAATTCTTCACCGCTTTTTAAAGTTTGAACCAAATTCTTTGCTTCAACGAGTGGAAAGGGACAAACCTTTCCTCTAGTATCTAAAGTTACCATATCTTATCCTTGTATTTTTTGTGTTGCCTTACGCGTAGGCAATATAATTGTATAAAAAGTAGCTATATAAGCACCTATTAAGAAAAATACCGTAGCAACCCAACCTTTATACGAAAAAAGTGATGTTTCTACCAGTCCATTACCTATGGTACAGCCTCCAGCAAGAGAAGCTCCAACCCCCATTAAAATTCCTCCTATGCTCGCATAAGCTAGGGTTTTTTTATCAGGAAGACGAAATCTAAATTCTCCTGATAATTTAGCACCTAAAAAAGATCCAAGTGCGATTCCAAGAATTAAAAAAACTCCCCAATCAACAAACTGAATATCACCTGTGCTAAGGTATTGCACAAGATTTGCCGAAGGAGTTGTAATCCCTAAACCAGAATTTCTTCCACTCCAGCTTGAAAGAGGCCAAGCTAAAATAGCAATCAATGCAACCAAAACAGCCGTAACAAAAGGGTGCCATGATTTTTCAAACAATATATGTGAAATTCCTTGTTTTCTAGGCTTTAATCTTGCGACTTTAAGGCGCGGTTTGCGTAATTCTTTAATCACAAAAAAGCCGACAACCAAACTCAATACAAGCACCAAAATCCAAGGAGAAATTCCCAAGCTTTGATAAAAAGTTCCATCAGAAATTTTAAAAGTATTTAAATTATCCTGCAAAGGCAAAAGAACTCCATATTTTACAGCACTTGCACTAAAAGCATAAAACAATAAAGCCGCGATAGAACCAATCAAGCCCTCTCCTGCTCTATACCAAGTTCCTGTGGCACAGCCACCTGCGATTACCATACCAAAACCAAAAATAATCCCACCAATAATCGTTGAAAGCCAATAAAATTCTTGAGGCTTAATCGAAATATATCCTAAAGAATGAAGAGCCCAAACACCAATGCTTTGCAATGCAACGACGATAAAAAGTGCTATAAAAATTGTAAATTTTTTACTTAAAAATACATCTCTATAAGCTCCTACAACGCAAAATCGTCCCCTTTGCAAAACAAAGCCTAATAACAAACCAACTATAATTCCACTTAACATAAACACACTCTTTAACTTTCTATAGCTTGTTTTAAATCCGCTATCAAATCATCGCTATTTTCAAGTCCTATGCTTAAACGCACAGTGGTTTTCTTAATGCCTGCTTTTTGAAGTTCTTCTTCGCTTAGTTGCGAATGAGTAGTAGAAGCAGGATGGATGATCAAAGATTTACTATCACCTAAATTTGCAGCAAGTAAGAAAAGTTGAGTTTTATCACAAATTCTTCTAGCATGCTCATAATCTCTAGCTTCAAAGCTTAAAAGTCCACTAGCAAAATTTTTATCAAAATATTTTTTAAATAAATTATGATAAGCATTGCTTGTTAAAGTAGGATAATTTACACCCTTGATATCAGGATGAGAATTTAAAAAATTCGCAACTTTTTCAGCATTTTGGCTGTGTTTTTCTATACGCACTGCTAAAGTTTCAAGTCCTTGTAAAAGCAACCAAGCATTTTGAGGCGCTAAGCTAGCTCCTAAGTCTCTAAGCCAAGTGATGATGATTCTAATGCTAAAAATTGGCAAATCAAGTGTATTTAAATTCAGTCCATGATAACTTGGATCAGGAGTGTTAAAAGCTTTATATCTATCGTTATTTTTAAGCAAGTCATTTAAATCTTTTCTTTCTATGAGTGCGCCGCCTAAAGCACTGCCTTGACCGCTTACATATTTACTTAAACTATGCACGATTATATCTACACCATGTTTAAAAGGTTGGAGTAAAAAAGGAGTAGCAACGGTATTATCACAAATAGTAGCGATTTTATGTTTTTTTGCTATTTGGGTTATTTTTTCTATATCAGCTATGGCAATTTGAGGATTTGAAAGACTTTCGAAAAAAATCGCTTTTGTGTTTTGATCTATAACTTTTTCTAAGCTATCCAAATCATCTATATCAAATTCCCTAGCTTCTATACCGAAATTTTTAAGTGTATGAGAAATCAAGGTTTGAGTTCCACCATAAATTTTGTTTGAATACGCGACATTATCCCCCGAACTTGCCAAATTCACAAGTGCGTAAAAACAAGCTGCCATACCACTAGAAACAGGAATTCCAAAAGCCCCACCCTCGACATTAGCAAGTCTTTGTCCTAAAACATCGCTTGTAGGATTGCCTATCCTTGAGTAAATATTGCCAAGTTCTTGAAGATTAAATCTCGCTGCAGCTTGATCTAAATTTTCAAAATTATATGCAGTGTTTTGATATATAGGCACACTAATACTTCTTTGAGTGTCAAAATTATAAGCTCCGTGTAATGCTAAAGTTTCTTTAGTAAAATTCATTTTTTATCCTTTTTTGTTAATTAAAAAAATACTAAAAAGCCTTTTATCGGCTTTAAACTAGATTGTTTGGAAATGTAAATTTATAGAATATGAGTATATACGAGTAGATTAAGCGTGCCAAGCACGCATACAGAAAGAAGAAAGCATTAAATTAAAACTAATATAAGACATTTTTTCTCCTTTCTAAAAAATTATTGATTATTTTATCTTTAAAAAATAAAAATAAAATTAAATTTTAAAAAATTTATATCACATTGCTTAAAATTTTATTGCAACTCACTCTTAAAAAGAGCGAGTTAGCAATAAATTGAAGGCAGTTCAAGCCCAACCTAGTATTACAAGGCTACCAAGATAGGCTTGTAAAGCAAGGTTGTATCCCGCACAAGGCGGGAAATTTTATAAAGAATCTAAAAAGCTTAAGATAATTATTGCTTAAGCTGGATTAAGGTTTGAAGCATTTGATCGCTTGTTGAAATGGTTTTTGAGTTTGCTTGATAACCTCTTTGTATAATGATAAGCTCTGTTAAAGCACGACTTAAATCCACATTTGACATTTCAAGCGCTGAGGTTTTCATCTCACCACGACCCCCTGTTCCTGCTTCGCCTACTACTATATTACCACTATTTGCAGTAACTTTGAAAAGATTTCCACCTATTTCTTCAAGACCTGAGTTATTGGCTACTGAAGCCATTGCGATTTTAGCTACTGCAAAGGTTTTACCATTGGTAAATTCACCTAAAAGATTTCCTTTTTCATCTACGCGTATAGCTTCAGGCTTTAAGTTTCCTGAAGCATAACCATCAGTTGCTTGTCCTGTTAGAGTTGAAGCTGAATTTGAGCTTACAAGCCCGTCATTGCTTCCACTTGTTCCAAAAGAAAGCTTGATTTGTTGATTTGGCGCAGCACCGTTATTTGGCGAGAAATTAATCGTTCTTGGTGTATAGCTTGCCAAAGAACCATCATTGTTAAATCTTGCTGTTCCTACGATGATATTATTTGGGCCTTCGCCTGTGGTGTTGATCTCTGCAGGCTCTGGAACGCGGATGATCATTTGCCATTCATTACCCCCATCTTGAGTGGTATTTTGCTTGACAAATTGCACTTCTAAAGTATGTTTAGAGCCTAAAGAGTCAAAAATTTCAAGTCCTGCTGAAAAAGCAGAAAGCTTAAGTTGCTCACTTTCTTTGATCGAACCACCCACTGTTAAAGGACCATCCCAAGCTTTAAAGATAGCCGTAAAAGCATCGTTAGTGCTTACTGTGCCAGCTTTATTAGAATAAGCAGTGATATTAAAACTCATTGCTTTTGGTTCAGTTGCAGTTACAGCGCCTATGCCTATACCTGCATTAGCTGGTATACTTGAATTTTCTTTAGCATTAGAGATAGCAAAATTTCCATTAGCTGTTACGACAACCTTTACAGCTTGATTGACATCTGCTACTGCAAAATCACCACTTCCATCATAATCCACCCCATATCTAGCATCTCTTTGTAAAAGCTCTCTTAAATCCTCTGTGGTTCTAAAGGTTCTTGCATTGGTATTTAAAAGTCCGCCATTAATAGCATCCCAATAAGCTGCTGAAGCAGGATCGGTTGGTCTTGTACCAGGATCGCCATCGTCATCTGTAAAAGCAGGGCCACCATCAGGATTTGTCATAGGGCCTATATCTACAGGATTTGAACTATAGATATATTTATGAGCAGTGATAACTTCTACCCTATCTGTTCCTGTTAATGTTATATCGGTACCATCTGGTGGATTAGGTGCCATTGTATCAGCTGTCCATAAAGAAGAACCATTTCTATTTATATTTGGAGTATTTTGATTAAATGTAAAACTATTTGCGGCACCGTCCCATACAGCATTCCAAAGTTCTCCTGCTGTGTTTGTATTTGCAACTATAAGATTAATATTTTTCATATTATCTGTAGTACCATCTGAATTATCATTGACAAATTCTATACCCGAGCCATCTGCACTTTTAACTGCTCTTACCCCTGTTCCATCTCTTGTGTCGGTTGGAGCGGTGAAGGTATTGATATAAGCGATAGCATCATCAATGTTTTGAATTTCAGCATTTTGAATTTTTACACCATTTAAAGTTATATCTAAATTTACTCTTTGATCTGCACTTCCCCAAAAAGCTACAGTTTGATTTGCTTGTAAATTTGGATCAAAAGCACTAGCACCTACTTTATTGGTCGAATACTTCGCATCCGCATAAGAAACCCAAATTCCTTGTCCATCTCTTAGATTAAGCCCTGTTCCGCTTGCATTGAAAAGTGAGCCTGCATCCACACCTTTTTCTGTAACTTCAACAGAATTTTTAGAAGTGGTATAAAATTGAGTTGTTCCTGTATCGTTTTCATCTTCAGCTCTTTGAGTTTTATTATTGTAACCATGAACTGAATCCAATGCATAAAGATTTCTACTTGAAGTTCCTATATTTAAACCACTATTTAAATTTGCTTTGATAGCTACTTCAGTGGATTTTGCTGCAGGGATATGCATACCTGGATCGATAAAGATATTTTGTGGGCTTCTTGAGCTGTCTATGGTTTGATCATCCCAATTGATATTCCACCCTTGAACGATAAAGCCTGAGTTATTTACAAAGTTACCATAAGCATCGAGTTTGAAAGCTCCATCGCGAGTAAGATAATTTGTAAGTCCGCCATCATCACTTACCATAAAAAAGCCATCGCCATTGATCGCTACATCAGTATTACTATTGGTAGTTTGAACCGAACCTTGAGAATGAATTCTTGTTGTAGAACTCACCGAAACTCCAAGTCCGATTTGAAGTGGGTTTTGCCCTCCTCTTCCATCCGTTGGAGTAGTAGCGATTTTAACGGTTTGAGAAAACATTGTTCCAAAATCTGCACGAGAATATTTAAAACCGTTAGTATTAACATTTGAAATGTTATTACCCTCAACATCCATTGCAACTTGGTGTGCTTGAAGTCCGCTTACGCCAGACCAAAGTGATCTCATCATTTTAAATCCTTTATAAAATATTGCTTTTTTAAAATGACGCTTGAAGTTTCGAAAAACTTTTTGCGTTTATGTAGAGTTTATAAGCAAGTTCTGTTCCAACTTTAGAAATTTTTTATGAAATTTTTTAAAAATATAGAAAAAATTTAAAGGTATTTTGAGAATTTATGGAGTTTGGGGCTTTTGTGTAATAAAATCATACCCTAACTCTTAAATTTGCTGCGTGCGTTAAAGCGACTGCTATGGCATCAGTGATATCTAAAGGCTTGATATCTTTACTCAGTCCTAAAAGTCTTTTTACCATAAAGGCTACTTGTTCTTTAGTCGCTTTTGCCTTGCCTGTAACGGCTTTTTTTACTTGCAAGGGGGTGTATTCTGCAAAGTCTCCATGAATTTGAAGAATTTTTAAGGATAGGGCTCCGCGAAATTGGGCGAGCTTTAAAACGGTTTTTGGATTATAAGCAAAAAAGATATCCTCTATGGCTACCTCATCAAAAGAATGGTTTTTAAAAATCAAATCCAAACCCTCGCAAAGCTCTGTGATTTGGTATTGTAAAGTGCTAGGCTGTATCTTTATAAGTCCTGCTTCGATTAAGGTATTTTTACCCTTATTTGCCTCTATGATAGCATAACCACAATTTCTTGAACCAGGATCTATACCTAAAATTTTCAAATTTTTCCTTTGTATTTAATGAAATGCAAAAAATAAATTTTAACCTTTTTTTATAAAATTTAAGATAAAATTTATAAGCTTACAAAGACTAAAGAGAGATT